>JAZDKD010000098.1:0-11898 GCA_043803345.1 Pseudomonadota bacterium | reverse complement strand
CATTTTGTGAGTTTTTCGCAGGAATCGGTCTTATGAGGATCGCATTGGAGCGTCATGGCTGGAAAATCTGTGTCGCTAACGATATAGATCCGGGGAAATACCGGATGTACGCCGGTCAGTTCAGAGGTAGTGAAGAAATTTTCAACCTAATGGATATTCACAAACTCTCCGCAGAGAATGTCCCGGCCTGTGCCATGGCGACCGCTTCTTTCCCTTGTAACGATCTATCACTAGCTGGATCCAGAACGGGACTGAGAGGCAAATCTTCTTCAGCTTTCTGGGGTTTCATGAGATTGCTAAGAGACATGGATGATAGACGCCCAGCCATAGTCCTGGTTGAAAATGTGATGGGTTTCTTAACTTCAAACAACGGCAGAGACTTAAATGACGCCCTGGTTGGACTCAATCAGCTTGGCTATTCTGTTGACATCTTTATGGTTGACGCCGCATGGTTTGTTCCACAAAGCCGAAAAAGGCTGTTCATAGTGGCGCAGATTGAGGATCCTCACTTTGAATCAAAATCCAACGTGACACAAACGGTTGGGGTTAGTCAAACGAGACCCAAGAAAGTAATAGACTTTATCAATAGCCACAGGCAGATTAGTTGGCGCCTCAAGGAGTTGCCCAAAGTGGGCGCTGTTCCGGTCAGCCTGGAAGAGCTTCTGGAAGATCTTCCGGATGAAGCCCCTGAGTGGTGGAATCGAACCAAGACTCAACGTCTTTTGGATCAAGTCATACCGGGACAGAAGAAGATGCTCGATTCAATGATTGTAGGAGCAGACTGGACATATCGAACCGCCTTCAGGAGGACGAGAAAAGAAGGACCAGTTGTTGAAATAAGATCTGATGGAATCGCCGGTTGTCTCAGGACGTCTCGAGGAGGAAGCGCCAGACAAATACTTGTAAAAGCCGGGAGAGGAAAATTCTTCGCCCGTCTTTTGACTCCTAGGGAATGTTCTAGACTGATGGGAGCGGATGATTACAATACTCAAGTATCATCAAGCCAAGCTTTGATGGGATTTGGCGACGCAGTGTGTGTTCCTGTCATTGAATGGATTACCTTGTACAGACTGAATCCTTTAGTGACGGAACTAATAAGGGGGCGGCCGTTGAGCATGCCGTGTTTGGAAAAACCTGGAGCTAAAGAGAATTCCTCGAGTGGTGAAAAATGATTGATCCTGAAGCTGGTCTGTTTATTTATGAAATAAAGAATGAATTGCCTGCTCCCCTTCCTGACGCTCCCAAATCTCTTGTCGGAGTATGGAACGAAGAGGACTTTTCTTATGTGTTTTTTATCGAACCGGAAGATCATTACGTTGCGAAGCTTTGTTCTTCTCTTGGGATGACAGTGAGTTCACGACACGACATGCGATATTGCGACTGGCAGGAGGGATTGCCCAAAGGAGGATTAAACATCTGCGGGATGAGGTTCGTGCCGGATTACGGAGTTAGGGGCGATTCCAATTCGATTATCCTTGATCCGTCCGTTGTTTTTGGGGATGGCAATCATCCTACTACCCGTACCTGCGTCGAATTCATGGTTGAAGTCATAAACACGGGTCGCGTGAAATCGGCCGTAGATCTAGGGTCAGGTTCAGGAATTCTTTCGTTGGTCGCCGCAAGATTGGGATTGGAGAAAGTTGTCGCTGTTGACAGGAACCTGCTGGCCGTTCAATCCACACGAAAAAATGTTTCTTTGAACGGAATGGAGGGGATCATAAAGACGTATGAGGGGGAGGCCCGCATCTTCATGGATGACCGATACGATTTGGTCCTTGCAAATCTTCCGTTCACTGTGCTCAGAGATCTTGTGGTTCTCAAGGAAGCGGCGAAAAACAAAATGTGGATAGTGTCAGGCATTAATCTGGAGCAGTCCTTGGTCCTGAAGACGCTTTTCAATGAACAAGGATTTCTGATAACCCGGGAACGGGTCAATCCGCCGTGGGTTACCTTAATTGCGGCGGAAAAATTCTTTTGGAGCGAGCTATTTGATGAAATCTAAATTGGAAAAACCCGCGGAAGGGCAATGGATTGGCATTGATATGACCACACTGAAATTTTCGGTTCCCCCAAACCCTATCATTGGGTTCATCGAGGGTGACGGGGTTGGGCCTGATCTCTGGAAGGCTTCAAGGGCAGTCTTTGACGCAGTGGTTGAAAAGGCTTATTCCGGAAACAGGGCGATATCCTGGTTAAAAATATACGCTGGGGAACAAAGTTTCAGAGAATTTGGATCTTATTTTCCTGAAGAGTCTTTTGATTTGATTGTTAAGTGTGGAATCGTGATCAAGGGGCCCCTCACTACTCCTGTGGGAGGCGGTTTTCGCAGCCTCAACGTAAGCTTGAGGCGGAAACTTGACTTGTACGCATGTGTGAGACCCGTGAAACACATCCCTGGAACTCCTTCGCCAATGGTCCGGCCCCAGGATGTCGACATGGTGGTTTTCAGGGAAAACACCGAAGACGTATATGCTGGAATTGAATGGAAATCAGGTTCGGACCAGGCACGCAAGGTGATCAATTTTCTTGAATCAGAGATGGACGTCAAATTGCCTGCGGATGCTGGAATAGGCGTCAAGCCCATGAGTCCTTTGGCCACCAAAAGACTCGTACGGATGGCTATGCAATTTGCCCTTGAAAACGGTAGGAACAGGGTAACGATAATTCACAAAGGGAATATTATGAAGTTTACGGAGGGGGCGTTCCGTGACTGGGGGTATGAGCTTGTGCGAGAAGAATTTGGGGCCGTAGCCGTATTCGAGGACGCCCTTGGCCAAGATTTTGGGGGTAATATACCCCCCGGGAAAATCCTGGTAAACGACAGGATTGCCGACGCCATGTTCCAACAGGCCCTTCTTCGCCCCAAAGAATACAGCGTGCTGGCCATGCCGAATCTAAACGGAGACTACATGTCGGACGCCCTGGCCGCGCAGGTAGGGGGTCTTGGTATGGCGCCCGGCGCAAACATAGGCGATAGCTGCGCGGTTTTCGAGGCCACACACGGCAGCGCTCCCAAATACGCCGGTTTGGACAAGGTCAATCCGGGCTCAATGTTGCTTTCAGGCTCAATGATGTTCCGGCGAATGGGTTGGAATGAAGCAGGGGACCTCATTGAACAAGGATTGTCCGGTGTCATTAAGTCCGGAGTGGTCACGTATGATCTGGCGCGGTTATTGCCAGGATCTACAGAAGTTTCCTGTTCAGGATTTGGAAAAGCAATTATCGACTGGATCAATAAAATGTGATCATTACGATCCATAGTGGGAGGCAAACACAGGGATTAGATAGTTTTTTTGGGAATAACAATTTGATAGTTTGTCAGAAAGTTAGTTCCTAAACATAATATGAAGCTTGAACTCACTGAACCTGTAGTGGAAATAAAAAGCTTGACTCAATAGTTAAGATTCCAATATTTTCCTTAATCGCCGCTTCCGGTTTTATTTTTTTTCTGTTTGTGAATGGAGGGTGAAGTATACCCCGTCCTGGAGAAACTTTTACCGGTGAGCGGATCTTCAGGACGGGGCATATATAAAACTCAAAGTGAAAATAAGACAATTCCTGCCATTTTGCCGCATACTCTGTTCGGTGATATACAATCAGTCTGGTCAAATGAAATTTGAGGGGCTTCCGCTTTAAATTCTAGACAAAGGGAAAGCAGGTTCCCATGATAATCACACGTGCTCCGCTTAGAATAAGCTTTTGTGGCGGCGGGACCGATCTCCGCTCGTATTATCAATACCAAGGTGGTTCAGTCGTCAACTCTACGATAGACAAGTACATTTACATAACAATCAACCGTCTGACTCGATATTTTGAACACAGTATTTCTTTAAAATATTCCCAAACCGAACTGGTCAATTCAGTAGAGGAGGTTCGGCACCCTATAATCAGGGAGGCCCTAAAACTTACCGGAGTGACAGAACGCGTGGAGATAGCCTCGATGGCGGATATCCCTTCAGGCACAGGCCTTGGGTCTTCGAGCGCGTACGCTGTCAGCCTCTTGCACGCGCTCTACACCTTTAAAGGCGAATCCGTCTCCGCTAAAAAGCTCGCTGAACAGGCCTGCGACATTGAAATTGAAATACTCAAGGATCCAATCGGAAAGCAGGATCAATTTATTGCGGCGTATGGGGGTATTTGCCATATTGTCTTCAATCCTGACGAGAGCGTTTTCATTGACCCGGTAGTCTGTTCACCGGCAACCAAGAAGACCCTGCAGAAAAACTTGATGATTTTCTACACCGGACTGACTCGGCGAGCAGGAGACATATTGGAGGTCCAAAAGGCTCAAACCATAAACAAGATAGAAGTTCTAGACGGCATGAAAAATTTGTGCTCGGATTTGATCCAAGTTCTGCAGTCGTCAAGATCACTCAGCAATTTTGGAGAGATACTGCATCAAGGGTGGCTGTTGAAGAAGAGTCTGGTTGAAGAGATTTCAAATAATTCTATTGACCAATATTACAAAAGGGCTCGAACCGCGGGAGCGATAGGCGGGAAATTGCTTGGGGCTGGGGGAGGCGGTTTTCTTCTCTTTTATGTGGAGCCGCAAAATCAATCGAACGTGAGAAACGCATTGTCTGATTTGACCGAGTTAACGTTTCAGTTTGAGCCTCAAGGGAGCAAGGTCATCTATATATCAGACTAGCAAAAGCTTTGCTTATATGTTTTGAAAATCTACTGAACCTTTTCGTTTTTGTTTGGCTTTTGAAATATGTTTGGTTCAAATTTAGATTCGCAGTAACAAATAAAGCTCTCAGTGACCAAATGTCGAGGGCCAAGAAAGCTGATGAGGAATTCACCGGCGGTTTTTTTCCAGTGGGCTAACGCGCGGTCATCAAACTCAGAATCCAGCACGTACCAACCGGCCTCAATTAGGCGATCGATTTTTCCATCGATATCCATGGCCCACGCTCTTTCCAACTCTAAATAAAAAACAGAAACTGACTTATAAATTCTATTACCCCGTATAACAATATAATAGAAGATAAAATGAAAGTCAAGGAAAAAATTGAAACACAACAAAACTGTATCACGACAGATGTGTCGCAAATGAAGATTTTACTCTCCTCACTGAGACGTGGGGAAATTCTAAGTCTGACGGCAGTGACTACAATGGTCAAGATGTTCACTCGATCTCTGGGTAAGAAACAACCACCTTCTTGATGATCTATTATCCTGTCTGTCAATCGACTTTATAAAATTTTTCGAAAGTCGATTTTGTTTCACATTCTGAATCAGGTTGACCTATATTTGATATAGCAATAATCAATGAAGTCGCTTAGGATATGACACGTTAGTTCAATAAAACTGGAGCGCGCATGCAAGGCAAAGAAATCAAACTGACCAGCCTCTCCAAGACATCGGGTTGAGCGGCGAAAATAGGTCCGGGTGACCTATCTAAAGCGCTCTGCGGACTAGAAATCCCTGTAGATTCAAATGTACTAACCAGCCTTGACGGATCGGAGGACGCTGGTGTGTACAAATTAAACGAAGATGTGGCGCTAGTTCAAACCGTTGATTTCTTTACTCCTATTGTCGATGACCCGCGTATATTCGGTCGAGCCGCAGCGGCAAATTCATTGAGTGATGTCTATGCGATGGGGGCTCGTCCGATTACGGCTATGAATGTGGTTTGTTTTCCAACTCGTAAACTCGGGGTTGACATCCTCAGACAGGTTCTTGAAGGTGGTTTGGATGTGTTGAGGCTTGCCGGAGTTTCTCTCATAGGAGGACATAGCGTCGAAGACGATGAGCCTAAGTATGGCATGTCAGTGCTTGGTCTCGTTCACCCTGAAAAAATAATGAAGAACTCTTCGTTAAAGCCAGGAGACCAAATTATCCTCACAAAACCAATCGGCGCCGGAATAATCGCCACTCAGATCAAGGCCGGAATGGAGACGAAAAATGTCCGGGAACATTTCGAGAGAACCATTTGCTCTCTTAACGATGTCGCTTCTCAGATAGCGGGAAAGTGGAATGTTAAGGCTTGCACCGACGTCACCGGTTTTGGGCTTGCCGGTCACCTAACGGAGATGGCGGTAGCTAGTAGATGCCAAATCCGGATCAACAGCGAATCCGTTCCTTTGCTCGAAGGAGCTTTTGACGCAGCGTCAATGGGATTGGTCCCAGCGGGAGCTTATGCTAATCGTGACCACTATGGGTCATGGGTCAAATTAGGTGGGCAGGTATCCGAAACTATCAAGGATTTAATGTTTGATCCCCAAACTTCCGGTGGCTTGTTAATCGGAGTCCCCGATCAATCGGCGCGTTTTGTCTTAGACGAACTACTACTGGCTGGGATAATGGCTGCGTCAATTATTGGTGCCGTCATTGATTATGATCCCAATGGCTTAGTCGAGATATGTTGAAAAAATTCATCCAATCCGAAAAATATTATTGTGACGAGATCATTTAGGTTCCTCAAATCTCATCTTTAATTGTTTAGTAATGCTCTCCATTCTATTGCGATTGACTCCAAAATCGTAGTAACCTATCCTTGAAGAGGATTTAAAATTCAGAATTTTTTCTCTATCGTCAAATAAAAACTCAACATCATCCTTAAATCTAAATATTCTTGAGGTAAAAACGGCTCTTACGTAACCCTCTTTTGCCACGACCACTTCACAACTTGGAATGGATTCCAACAGATCAACTAGAATGGCCTTAGTGTTTTCCACAGGTCTGGAATATTTTATGGCGGGCATTTTTCTGGAGTTGGGTTCATCCAGAGTACTGACGCAATTCGGTTTGTCAGGGCACGGGTTTAACGAAGGGCGAGGGTCCGAGGCGTTCATGTTAATTTCAGGCTCCTGCATAAACATTACCAAACTTACCAGTATGATGGCGATTTTCATCTATGGGCCTATATCAGCATACAGACTCGAGGCAGTTTACAGTAATTGCTTATTTGAAGGGCAAGAATAAATAAAAAGCCTGCAACTTTCTTCTACTGGTGATAATTCTTGAGTAAGATGATAGTACATAGTCAGCGTTGGATTTCGACGGTTATCAATATAATACTATCACAAGGAGGTCGGCATGAGTGACTCGCGTACAGTAAAGCCGTAACAATGGTCGTCGATGACGACCAAATTGTTCAGGAAAGTGTCCGCCGGATTCTAGTAGAGCAAGGTATGAGCGTAGACGCTGTTTCCCGTGTTGACCATGCCTTGGAACTTCTCAAGGAGAAAACATACGATTTGATCCTGACTGATCCGATGATGCCGGAAAAAAATGGCATGGAATTGGTGAAAGCTGTCGCCCTCGAATATCCTGATACCGGAATAGTAATGTTTACAGGATATCCAACCGTGAGTTCCGCTGTAGAATCTATCAAATTAGGCGCTATGGACTATTTACCTAAGCCTTTCACTCCTGATGAACTGATTGAACTTACCCATAAGGCTTTGCGCAAAGTTGCCATCACGAGGAGAGACAAAGAGGCGTACCGAGTTTATGAAGATGCGGAAAAAGCGCTGAGATCTAGTCTGGATCTAAAAAATATACTTGATCTCGTGTGCTCTTCAGCTAGGGATTTGCTGAAAGTCCAAGCCGCTTCAGTGCTCATTCGACGCACAGATGGACCTTTCTTTGACCTGGCGGCTTCTTGCGGACTTAGTGAAAGCTATTTAAGTAAGGGAAATCTTGACGCAAAAAGTAGCATTTCGGAAGTTCAGTCTAACGGGCAGTGCTATTTTGTCGACAAAACCAACTTTGATAGCTGTCTGCAGTACCCGGAAGCGGCGCGCCAGGAAGGTGTAAAAACGATTTTGTCAATGCCATTGTCTATTAAAGATACAGTTACCGGGTGCCTAAGGATTTACTCCGCTGATGAACGAAACTATGACGACAAAGAAATGGACCTTATAGCCAAATTTTCCAAACAGGCGGCTCTTGCCATAGAAAATGCGATGACCTACGAAACAATGCGCAGGGATATAGAAGGCATGAAAAAATACGTTCCATGAGAGCCTTACCAGCTAATGGAAGTGAAGTTAATTATTTCCGGTTCCTTAACCGGAAAACTCTCCACAAATCCATAAAACAGAAGTTGTAAAGTTTTATTACATTAAGTGGAGTAATAACTAATGAACAGAGAAAAAGGTAAAATTCTGGCTGTTGACAGCGATGAATCTGCCCTGGCAAGCGTTTCCCGCATGTTGGGGAACAAGTATGAAGTGGAGACAAGTTCCGACGGTTCCGAGGCCTTGCGGTTACTGGAAGCCTTAAGGTCTGATATCCTGATAACGGATGCCGGAATGGTAAATCGTGAGAACGATATATTGTCCGCATCATTGAATTTTGACCCGAATCTAAGAGTTATCGTTACAGACTTTGCGCCATCTGTCGAGACAGCGATAAAGGTAATGAAGGCCGGGGCTTTCGATTACCTGTTTAAACCGATCAACGCCGGATCTCTCCTGGAGAGCTTGGAAAAGGCAATGGAAGACCGAAGGAACCGAGTGGACAGGAAATACCTAGAAGATGTTTTTTACGAAGTCAAAACCTCTGTGGCATCGTCTCTGAATCTCGAAAAGGTACTGGACTCGATAGTTCAAGGTGTCTCAAAAGCCATGAAGGCAAAAGGATCATCATTAAGTTTGTTAGATAAGAGTCATAAGCGGTTGATGTTAGTTGGGACTCACGGTTTGAGTCGGAATTATATATCCAAGGGGCCCATCGACGCCTCCAAGAGCATAGGGGAAACGATTCTCAAGGGGGAGGTAGTCTGGGTCAAAAACGCGGCGGACGATCCCAGGACTCAATATCCGGAAGATGCGGCCAAGGAAGGCATAAGATCAATTCTCAGCATCCCGCTCAAAGTTCCAGGGAAAGTAATTGGAGCGCTTAGAGTATATTCAAGCGAAGAAAGAGATTGCCTGCCGGAAGAATTACGAGTTTTAAAAGAATTTTCGGACCAGGCCGCCATGGCAATTCAAAACGCCCGTTTGTATGAGGACGTTAAAAACGAATACGATAATCTCAGGGAAGATCTTAGGATGTATTTTGATGAAATAGGCTGGGACTGACCGACAGAAACACGTAAAAGAATTTAACTGTCAATGTAACCGGTTCCACAGGTAAGCCAAAATGGACGAATTTGGCAGAACTCAGGATGACCGTCTAATAGGACCGGGCCTTTTCCCCACGGAGTTGGATGCGGTTGGCCGTAAGTCTGCCACTCCCATCGTCCAACGCGGACCGGACCTCATTGAGAAATTTATTCGAAAAATTGAACCTTTGCTTCCCAACAAGCTGAGAAGCTGGGCGCTGTCCCTGATATCTTTCAGGAACAGGATTCTAGCCACGGCTCTTCTGATTTTTTGCGGAGTTGTTCTAACAATTGGCGCGATTTTGGGAATAACAATATTTCCGCGTTTAAGCCAGGACCATGATGTAATTCAACATCTCAAATTCATACACCTGTTCGCCAGTCTGGTCGTCATAGCAATTGGTTGGTTGTTCATTGACCGTATTTCAAGGAAAATTGCGGAACCATTAAAAGAGCTTACGGAGAAGGCAGACCAGATCAGTAGGGACAGTTCATCTACAACTGACCATCAACCTATGGATAAAACTCAAGACTCTATATTTGATGGTCAGCGCAATCCTATGGAATTTGACATCAGGGAAGGTGACGAAATTCACCAACTCACGGCCTCTTTTAACAGAATGCTAATGAATCTTAAGGCGTCGGAATCGACATTGGTCGAATCTGAAAAACGCTACCGTTTTCTGTTCGACAATGGGCCGACTCCTCTGTTTGTGATTGACAAGGAGACGATGAAAATTCTTGATGTCAATGCTCGCGCCGAAGAGGAATATGGATTTGAAAAAAGAGAATTTCTTCTTATGAATTTTGACGACCTGGCTCCGGAAACTGATCGAGAGCCTACGCGATCTCTCCTGCGCAATCTTGATCTGAGCGAAATCGCGCCACTACCAATACTTAGGAGAAGGCGTAAAGGTGGGTCAGTTTTTGTCGTTAATTTTCAAGTCGCCGCCGGCCATTATGAAAAACGTCCAGTTTTTATGATAGCCGCATGGGATGCGACAGAAAAACTTGAAAAACAGGCGAAACTTATCCACGCCGGGAAAATGGCTACTCTTGGCGAGATGGCTACTGGAATTGCGCACGAACTTAATCAACCTCTCTACGTAATACGTATAGGGATTGACCTACTGTCAAAAAAACTGAGAAAAACAGGCGACATTTCGACGGACGAATTTCTAAAAGTAGCTCAAGAGATCAATGACGGAGTAAGTCGGGCAACTGGGATCATAAACCATCTAAGAGAGTTCGGGCGAAAGACAGATGAAACTACTCAGTTGTTGGACATCAATGAACCCGTGAAAAAAAGCGCCTCATTGTTGAGGAGCCAATTGGAAAACCACAAAATAGAATTTACGCTTGAACTCGAGGAGGACCTTCCTTCAATCAGGGGAAACTCCAATAGGTTAGAACAAGTATTTATAAATTTGATTGTGAACGCTCGCGATGCAATACTCTCAAAACGGCAAGTTGATAAAAAACATGAATCGCAAGTTGCTGATGATCGTGTGCTGGTGAGATCATCGATGGAAGACGATCGGATAACAGTGACAATAGCCGATACTGGCCCTGGAATCCCTGAAAGTCTGAGGTCCAAAATCTTTGAGCCTTTTTTTACCACGAAGCAATCAGGCCACGGCACGGGCCTAGGTCTGGCGATTAGCTACAGCATTGTAACAGACCATAATGGTTCTATTGAGATAGTCGAATCCCAAAAACCCGGAACGGTTTTCAAGATCGCTTTCCCCAAAACCTCACAGGGGCTTAAAACATGACAAAAATTCTGCTCGTTGATGATGAAGCAAGCATACTCAGTCTCTTGAAGATGAGCCTGGAACTTGACGGCTATGAGGTGTTCACGGCTGAAAACGGCTATTCGGCTTTGAAACTGTTCCAAAAAGAGGCTCCCGACGTTGTGATCCTTGACGCGAGGATGCCTGAGATGGATGGTATTGAACTGCTAGGAAAGATCAAATCATTGAGACCTGAAACCGAAGTCATAATGATCACTGGTCATGGTGACATGGACATGGCAATAGAATGTTTGAGAAAGGAAGCGTCGAATTTTCTTACAAAGCCGGTCAGTGAAGAACTCCTGTCTCTTTCGATCAAACGCTCCGTCGAAAAACTGGGTCTAAAAAGGAAACTCAAGAAATACACAAAGAATCTGGAAATACTGGTTAGAGAAGCAAATGATGAACTGGAGAGAGCTTATAGATTTAGGGAGAACCTTATAGAGAATTCTCCAGACGCCATAGTTTCCGTGAAGAAAGGCGGCGAAATCATAATCTTCAACTCGGCCGCCGAGAAATTGCTTGGATATTCAAAAGAGAACGTTGTTGGAAAGATGAATATAGTCAACTTGTATCCGCCTGGTGTCGCTAAACAAATAATGAAAGATTTAAGGTCTGACGACTTTGGAGGAAAGGGTGTTCTGCAAAAACGCGAGGTCGAGGTCCTTCATAAAGATGGTCGTCCGATACCAGTATATATTTCAGCCTCGATTTTGTATGAAGGCGCCCAGGAGTCAGGTTCCGTTGGAATTTTCACTGACCTGACAGAAAAAAAGAAACTTGAAAAACAGCTAATTCGATCGGAAAAACTCTCCGCTCTGGGTCAACTCTCCGCGGGGATCGCTCATGAGATAAACCAGCCTTTGACGGGCGTACTGACTTTCGCAAGTCTCCTTCTGAAAAAATTTCAAGATGATGAACAAACCCGGAACGACATTGAAATCATTGTTTCTGAAACCCAAAGAATAAGAAACATTGTTCACGGAGTGCTCGACTTTGCCAGAGAAACTCCGATTCAGAAGAAACCCTGTTCAATCAATGAAGTTATAG
>JAZDKD010000097.1:0-3416 GCA_043803345.1 Pseudomonadota bacterium | reverse complement strand
AGACACCTTGATTTTTATCAACCACGACCCACGCGGATACACTTTAAAGCTGACAGAAAAAGCCAGTTTTGTCGAAACGGGTATTTACAAGGACTGGGGCGGATACGGCATAATCGCTCCTGACTTGCGCGACTAACCTGTCCCCAGCCTGGACATATCCGGGCAACGCGTCCATAACGTGAACATATCGGAGGATGAATGACCTTTCCCATACTCGAAACACTGTGGTTTGCGGCCACGATCATAATCGCAACCGCCGCCGTTGTGCGGCACCTTACCCGGAAACGGGCAGGAAAGGGGCAAGCGGAATGAGACGGACAGAAGTTAGTGCCAGCTATGCCGGCTATACCTGCTTTGAAGCCTATCGGCATGACCGGCCTGCCATTGCTTCCATATTGAAAGCTTGGCGGGCGATAGGATGGAAAGGTAGAACCACAAGGCGGCAATACTATTATAACGTTCTCCAATGGGGAGGCCCAAGATGAAACAGTGTCCTGAATGCGGCAGTGTCGATATATGGGAAAATCTCGGTTTCCCTTATTGCGCTGATTGTGGATGGACGGGCAACAGTGAAGATGAACTCATGGAGGTGAATGATGAAGAAATGTCCTGAGTGCGGCGGCGAAATTGTCCATTACGAGACGGTTTTGCAAGCATGGAGCGTGGACGAAAGCGGGGAAGAGAATGTTGAACTCTTAGAAGAATGGAGCAAAGGAGAGAATGATCGTTTTGGCTGCTACGATTGTAGCTATCGTATAGGTAAATGGGACGACATCCCGGACGCGGAGGACTAATCATGAAATGGATTATAACAATCGAAACACAAGACGACACCCTGCGGATGCCTTACCTGCTTTATAATCTCTGGTTTGCTAACCGGATGAATCTGGCTGAGGAGTTTCAGAGCGGTAAGGTGCTCGGCTCTGTAACCTACCTGGACGGACAACTGGACTGCAACGGCCACGATATGAATGACGTGGCTTATGACTTTAAAATTGAAGTCAAGCCGGAGAAGGGGAAATAATTATGTTTGAATCCGGCGCAATATGGTTTTTCGGCATTATGCTTTTAACCGTAATTGTCTGTTCTTTTTTTGAAAAGAGGTGAACGATGAAACGGTGTAATTGTGGCTGTGAATTGTTTGGTGGCTTCGAGAATAAATCCTACTATGTACATTTTGATGGCGACAAGGAGCGTGCAGACGAGACGTGTGAATTTGTAGAAGTGGTCGAGAACGGAGGTCCCTTTACCTGCCTTGAATGTGACCATGCATATTTTGACTGGGACGACATTCCAGAGGAGGAGTAAAATGCAAATATCGTTTTCTAATTTACCACCTCGATTCTATACTATGCTTCGTCCCGATGAATTAATTTACTACAAACAAACATTAGAGGAGGTACAAACTAAACTTTATGATGAAATGGACAAGATAAACGCGGAAATCACAAGCCGCGAAACCATTAAGAAAGCAACTTAACCATCGGCACTTATTGACAACCGCCGACAACTTAAAAGGCCGGAGCCACCCCTCCGGCTTTTTATTGCCTAATTCCAGCCTTATCATACCCTTACCAGCCTTCCGTTCGTTTATCCTGAGCGTCCGTAGAAGGTGAAGATTGAGACATGGATTGCAATCTCTTAATTAACCAGCCAATCCCCAATACGCCGATCGTTCCAGCGAAAAACATTGCCCAGAACATCCAACCGATAACTTCCCACACACTTTTTAGCCAGTTAATCATATATCATCCTTGAAACCAAAACCGCCTCTCGGCATATACTGTTCGGTGTAGTTAAGGTTCTGAAAACTTCTTTATATCAGGATTAAAAGAAAGAGCAACCGATCCCTCTAATCCCCATTCTCTGTTCTTAGCCACAAGCAACCGCGAATCCGGCGGCTGTTTGCCTTTCTGGCGAACGCGCTCTTTTAGTTCTTCGCTCGGTCGCCACATAATCAAAACATTGTGAGCCAAATTCGTAATATGACCAGTTCCACCAACATCAACCTTGCCCGGTTTATCGTCATCCGAATACCCCTTGCGCGGGTGGGCCACCAAGTGTCCGTGTACATTATGTGCCTTAACAAAACTAAGGAAGTCTGACACAAACTTTTTATGCTCGTTATTTTCGTCCTTCATCGGAAACCGCAAGCGGGCAAGGCTGTCAACGATAAAATGCTTAACGCCATACCGCCGGGCGGCGTAGATAAAACAGTCCAGCAATCTCTCGGGTTCGATTTCCTCGTGTGTGTTTATAATATACAAAAGCGGGGCGAACTCCGTGAAAGCCCTATATATTTCTTCGTCGTCTGGCCGCTGGCGTTCGAGCCATTGCATGACGGCCCACCTGAGATATTGGCGCGGCGGCAGTTCAAGGCTCGCCATGCAAACCGGGATATTTTTGTCCAGTATGTCAAGCATGACCTGATTTAAAATCGTGCTCTTGCCACTCCCGTTTGTACCGCTCCAGACCGTCAATTCCTGATCGCGCCATCCATGCAATAAATCATTTAATCCCCCGAAGGCTGTCGGCGTGCCCTGCACAAGCGCGGGATGATTAAATAACTCAATTACTTCATCCCTGAAACTTGTGGCGTTAACTAATAACTCTGGTGGCTGTCCCGCCGCATAAGTAAGCGCCTGTTTCACAACTTCTTTTTCTACCCCTTCGGTTAGACACTTATTGGCATCCTTAAAAGGCAAAACCATCACCCGACACCGCCAACGCCCGAACCGCTGAATCAGTTCATCCCGCAGCTTCCAGCCTGGCTCATCATTGTCAAGGCACAAAACAATCTCTTGAAACGACTGCAAATAATCCCATTCGTTTTCGATCCAACGCATATCGCCTGTCCCATTTGGAACCGAAACCGCATCTATTCCGTATTGATACAGGGCCATGCAATCAAACTCGCCTTCTGTGATAACCAACCTTTCCTTATTTTCAAAACACTGGCCCCTGTTATATAACACTGGTTCCGTATCTTTGTGATTCCAAAATTTTTTTTCATCCAGCTTGCGGTATTTTAAATTAACAAGTTGTCCGTCTTTGTAATAAAGCCAGCACAAGGCCGTACCGTTTTCATTCTGGCGCAGATTAAAATGTTTAATTGTCTCAAGCGTGAAGCCGCGCTCCTTTTCAAGCCACTCGATTGTCTTGCCGTCAAGCATCTGTGTTGGTATTTCTGGCTTAACGTAAATTTTAGGTTCCCGTTTTATTGGAGCGTACATACCAGTTGAATCCATCGGCAGCGGTTTGTCCCCCATTTCCCTTTGCAGGTCAACAAAAGAACCCTTCCGCCCGCACCGGCTAAGGTGCAGGCAGTTAAACGCCCCATCATTGAGAGATACCGCAAACTTCTTTTCCGTATCACCACAGAAAGGACAGTTCATAACGGCGATTAAGCCCGCGCC
>JAZDKD010000096.1:0-2314 GCA_043803345.1 Pseudomonadota bacterium | reverse complement strand
GCCGTGGTTCCAGAGGATGAGGGCGTACCGGTCGGCGGGGTAGTTGTCCGCCGCCCATTTGACGAAATCATAGAGGATCTTCGGATCGCCGGTGTTGGTGTCGCCGAAACTTTCGATGCAGTCTGTTTTGAAGCCGCCGCCCTGGGTGATCCGGAAGCGGCGGGTGAGATTGTCCTCGATCCGGTCGAGCTGGACGAGGATGTTGACCTCCTTCGTGGAGCCCGCCTGGGCCATCTCCGCGATGTCCCGGAGAGCAGCGCCGTCGAGGTTATTGTCCCCGGCCATGTAGACCATGAACGTCCATTTTGCCTGGCCGGCGGCCCGGTTTCCTGTCATGCTGCCCGTGTCAGTTCCTGACTTTTCCATGTGAGCCTCCTTTTTTGAGTGCAGGGTAAAAGCTCACGCCGGTGAAAGTCAAAGAACACAGTGGCTATAGTGGTTATAGTGGCTATAGGAAGAAAATTTTTGATTGTGATGGGATTTTGGGGTCATCCGGGTGAGGCATGGCAGGCCGACTGAAAGCGGTAGACAGGACATTTTCACGGGAATAGTAGATTTGAAATGAAAATCGTGATAGAAATTGCGGAGGATGTGAAAGGCTGAAGATAGTTCCATCCCGTATAACATGCTGGAGGGAAATATGGACTGGCTGACAAATACCCCGTTTCTCACAAAAGAGCGGGGTTTTTTATTAGAGATGATGAGTTTGTAGGGATTATATACCCTTTAAATTGAAATAGAGCCCTAAGGCCATTTTATGAAATTAAACATCACGATTAAGAAATCTTTCTCGTTCTCAACCCAATCCCTTGGTAAATTAGATTGCTTTCCCATTTCCGTCGGAGACGAACAAGAAATTAGGGAACGATTAGGCAAAAGCATTGAAAAATCGACCGCGAAAGAATACGTAAGTTCCCTGATTTCTGTAGCATGCCACAGAAGTGTCGTTGGCGATGAGGAACACCTGAAACCGCCAAATCCTTCTCTTTCATTATCCGATATCGCAGATATTCAAGATGAGGAACTGGATGATTTCGTAAAGAAGTATCTTGAAGCTAACGACCATCTATACAAGGAGAATATTAGTCGTTTAGAACCAAATAAAAACGGACCTGGGACGGTAGTCTCTTTCGAGTATGGTGATGTTGAACACCCAAGAATTGAAAATGAAACCTACATAGCCTATCTCCACAGGCTCTCAGTCATTCAGGAAAAGCGTAATTCTGAAAGGTTAAAGAAGTATGCAGGGTTTACTGGTGGTTTCTCTAATGCACTGAAAGCGCAAATGGAGAAGACACTCAATATGGGGAATGCCCTAAATGACTCTTTTGCGCGGGTAAAAGCAAAAGAGATTTATTCAATGGGACCTCAGATTCCGAAAATTGACTTCGCCGAAATTAGAAGAAAGGATCAGGAGGCACGGCTCAAGCCGTTTCAGGATCTTGCACAGCGTCTGGATCGGCTTGTGTCATCCTCAACTAGTGCCGGAGAATTCCTAGTCGAGATGAATAAGACTCAAACTACCATCGCAAAAGAGCTAAAGGAATCTGGCGATAATACGACGTTTTTTTCGAAGATTAATCTATTTATAGGTGGATTAGTTTTGTTGCTTGCTATCGGCTCTTTGACTGTAGCAATATATACCTCCATGTCGGGATCTGAGTCGTCCAATACGCTTATCCAAAACATTGGCAAGTATGCTAATGTAATCGAAAGGACATTGCAAACATCTACAGATAAGACAATAGAAGTAAGCACGGATAGTACAAATGCCATAAGAGAACTTATAGATCAACAGAAACGCATCTTAACAGAATTAGAAGCTATCAGAAGGAAGCTTGAGTCAGATAAACTAAGTAAGGGGAAAGTTATTGGAGCCCCTTCACCGGACTCGATAGAACACAAATTAAAAGTACAGGGTAGAGGGGAAGGGGGGGCAGGTGAAAAATGGTAGGCCATTGAAAACTTGTTTTATTGCCTGCATCGGTATAGTGTTCATTGTAGAATGATGGCCAGAAATGTAGACAAGCAAGACAGTTTTGGAGGATGTGGACTGTAACTAATTTGTAACCGTCATAACCGAAAAAGAACCAAGGTAAACAAACAAAACCCAAAAAGGGTGTCGGAATCAATTGATATATAAGGGATTAATTTATGATGGGAAATCGCCTCATACGTTAATGTGACTCAAAATCCCCCGAGGGCAACTTCATGTCGGTTCGATTCCGACCTCCGGCACCAATGAAATCAATAGCATACGTTGTTCCTGCCAATCCGTAGAGCTTTTTATCAAAAACTCTTTGCCGAATACCCC
>JAZDKD010000095.1:0-13620 GCA_043803345.1 Pseudomonadota bacterium | reverse complement strand
TGTTCTCAATCACGGCAGAGAAACGACCACTGCTTGGTTTTGTTTTGGGCGCCATATCGTTTGAGACCTTTTTGAGGCTTTCTTCACCTTCTCTGGGCATGGCTGACGACCCCCCTGCGGTAATAGAAATATACCAGCTTGAAGTGGCTCGTGGGCCAACAATGCTTGTTTCATCATCGCAGAGCGACATTCGTGAGAATTGGGTTAAAGACTTCATGGGCCAGAGCTATGGGAAATCTTTCCTTGTGTATCCCAGTTTTTTTCTGGACAAGACCTTCGCCGTGGTTGTCCACCTCGGTCCAAAATTTCTCAAAGATCATCCGGAACTCGTTTGGAGGGTTACATTCTTCATCGGTTTACTGCTAACAGCGGCGCTCACCGCCTTAACCGTTTTTGTGAGCCGTGGTCGCCGACATCTGGAAATTAAGGTCCGTGAACGGACCGCAAAACTCAGTGAGAGCGAAAAGCGGCTTGATCGGCTCAACCAATGTCTGCTGAGCCTGGAAACTGACAATCAGGCTAACATTGCCCGCCTCGCCATCTGCTGTGGCGAATTATTGGGCACTGACTCGGTCATATATTATCGGGTCGAAGAAGGTGTTGTTTTTTCCACAGGAGAATACTCTTTACCCTTAGGTTTCAAAGCTGCCGATAGACCGAATGGGCATATTTGTTTGGATGTAGTCAACAACGAATCTGGATTGATGGTAATCCGAGATCTCCAAAGCTCAACTAACGAAAATACGACACCTTGTAGAGTCGACTGTTCCGCCAAAACATACATGGCAGCTACCGTGAACCGAAACAGAAAGCCTCACGGTTCCCTATGCGTGATATTTAAGGGAGGATCAGAACCCAGCAATGACGACCGGCACATTATTCAAATCATTGCCTCCGCAATAGGTGTAGAAGAGGATCGGGAGATGGCGCTGAAGCAATTACAGCGCCGTCAGGCCTTTGAGCACGAATTGCAGGAAGTTTCCGGTCGTTTCATCAATGTTGCCACCGCTGACACAGACGCTGCAATACAGGATGCTCTGAGGAGGATAGGCTCTTTCTGCAAAGTCGACCGATGCTATGTCTTTCTTTTCAATCATCACCAACAAACCATGAGCAACACCCACGAATGGTGTGCTGATGGAATACAAGCTGAGAAAGCCAACCTTCAGGATATTCCGTTCGCCGGGCTTCCAGCTTTTATGAAGGCGTTAAAAGCCCTTGAAATGGTGCATATTCCACATGTGTCCGAACTCACCGACGCATGGAAGAATGAACGAAATCATCTGGAACCACAGGGCATATTGTCACTGCTAGTGGCCCCTCTTGAGCAGTCGGAAAGATTGATTGGATTCGTAGGTTTTGATTCGGTGACAAAACTCTATGACTGGGAAGAATGGCAGTTTACCATGCTCCGCATATTCGCCGATCGCCTGACAGGGGCCTTAGAACGAAAACGTGGGGAAGAGGAACGTGAGAAACTTGAGATTCAGCTCTTTCAGGCGCAGAAACTGGAGAGCATCGGGACCTTGGCAGGAGGGATAGCTCATGACTTCAATAACTTGCTGCAGGTGATACAGGGTTTTGCGGAATTACTGCTAATGAAAAAGCAGGAAACAGATTCTGATCGAAACGCTTTGATGTCAATACTCCATGCCGCTCAAAGCGGCGCCGATCTTGTCCTCAGAATTCTCGCGTTTAGCAGAAAAACAAATATCAATCCGGAGCCCATTAACCTTAACAATCAAATTGAACAAGCCAGTAAACTGCTAAGTAGAACAATTCCTAAGACGATTGATGTTGAGTTGCGTCTTGAAGAAATGCTTGAACTAGTAAGCGCCGATGCGATTCAAATTGAGCAGGTTTTGATGAATCTTGCGCTTAATGCTGTGGACGCAATGCCGGAGGGCGGCAAGCTCACAATAGAGACGAAAAATGTAATTCTGAATGATTCTATGAATGAAGTCCATTTGGATTGTAACCCAATTTCTTCGGTTCAGCTTTCGATCTCAGACACCGGACAGGGAATGGATGCGGAGATTTTGAAGCATATGTTTGAACCCTTTTTCACTACAAAGGGTGTTGGAAGAGGCACTGGCCTTGGTTTGTCAGTTGTTTACGGCATCGTCAAGCAGCATGGCGGAGATATAACCTGTGAGAGCGAACTGGGAAAAGGCACGACCTTCAAAATATATTTGCCCGTTGCGCAACCAAAGAGCCAACCCAAAGATCCTCGTGAGGATTTAGACCTTTCCGGAGGAACAGAGACGATTTTGCTGGTGGATGACGAAGACGAGGTCAGGAAATACGGTAGGACGATCCTTGAAAAATCCGGATATAAGGTTCTTACAGCTACTAATGGTAGGGAGGCTCTGAATACGTACAAACAGGAAATGAACAGGATTTCTCTTGTCATTCTAGATTTGATCATGCCGGAACTTGATGGGAGAGAGTGCATCGGGGAACTTCTGAAGATCAATCCTGATCTGAGAATTCTTGTTCAAAGTGGTGTTGCTTCTGGTTCCGCGGCAGTTAAAAGTCTTGATCTCGGAGCGCGAGGTTTCGTTAGAAAACCTTATCGAGTCAGGGAATTCCTTCAGGCGGTTCGAGAAATTTTGACTGAGGCCTGATAGTATTCGTAAAAAACTGCTGCAGTTCCCAAAGATTTGTCTCCAATATTGGAGGTCTAGTTCCTTTTCAGAACTCTTGCAAATCAGGTCAGCTTGAAAAGGTAAACTAACCAGTAACGAGAATTGATTACTGGTTAGTGACAAACTAACTTGGATTGGAGTGATCAGTGAAAAAAATCAAAACCGTTGCCATCCTTGGAGCAGGAGCGATGGGAGCCGCATATGCAGCGAAATTTTTTGACGCGTCGTCTTTCTCTACGGCTTTAGTGGCTCGAGATTCACGCTATGATCGACTGGTAGAACAAGGTTTCATTGTCAACGGGAAACAGTATTTTATTCCTGTGGTTCATCCTGATGAGTCCTTGGATCCATACGATCTAATCGTTGTAGCCCTTAAGAACCACCATCTGGCAGAAGCTGTTCCGGATTTGAAAAATCTGGTCGGTGAGGACACTACTATTATATCAGTCATGAATGGGCTTGATAGTGAAGCTTACCTAGCCTCTTTCTATGGTATGGACAAGGTGCTGTATGCGATTTCCCTCGGCATAGACGCTGTTCGAGAGGGAAACTCGGTTACTTATACCAATCCCGGAAAAATCTTGTTTGGTCAGGCTGACAATTCCCAGCCTAGTGAGTTGGCCCAGCGAGTGGGCGAAGCCCTTGAGACTGCCCAAATAGCCCATGAGATCCCGCTCGACATGATTCGTATGTTGTGGTGGAAGTTCATGATCAACGTTGGTGTCAACCAAGCGTCTGCTGTGATGCGTGCGCCATACGGAGTCTTTCAGACATCTCGGGATGCACAGGCGTTGACGGGAGATCTTATGCTTGAGGTTATTGAACTGGCGCAGCACGCAGGGGTGAACCTTAAAGAGCAGGATCTTAATGAGTGGGGCAAGATTCTCAAGACCCTGTCTCCCCAAGGCAAGACTTCGATGTTGCAGGACATTGAGGCGAGACGTAAAACCGAGGTGGAGGTTTTTGCCGGGAAGGTAGTTCATCTGGGAGAGAGTTACGGTATCCCCACACCAGTTAACAAAACTTTATTGAGGATTATCAAAGTCTTGGAACAATCACAAGTTTGAGAAGGACTTTCGACAATCTGCTGGATGTTTGTTCGGATGACTGCGAACTGAATTCAGAATGGAAATTTAGACAAGACGCCGTGACTGAGACAAACTTAAAAACTAGTCAAAGCCTTGAGCCATGTTCATTCTGTCAGCTCATAACTGACTCGTCGCACAACGGCATACTGATCATAGATCGTGAAGGAAAGATTCTTATTTATAATGAGGCGGCTCGGCGGCTCCTGGGCGAGGGTCACGGTTCACTCTTGGGGCGTTTCTTCTGGGAAATACGCCCTGAGACCTGGCCCGACCTGAAAGACATTCTGGAAACCGGCCGCCCTCAATTGGGAAAAAAGATCACGCTTCCTAGGGCTACCATCATTGCCAACCGTAGCCCAATAATTCTTAATTCAAAGGTTGAGGGAGTAATCAGTGTCTTTCAGGACATTTCTGAATATGAGGCGATCATTTCAGGTCTGGCAGGCTACAAGAAGCTCCATCGTGAGCTTGAGGCGATATTCGAATCATCATTTGACGGGTTGTATATAACGAACGGTAAAGCCGACACCATCAGGATCAACAAGGCGTATGAACGAATAACAGGCTTGAAAAGAAAGGATCTTCTTGGTCGAAACATGAAAGATTTGGTCAAGGAAGGAGTATTCGATCATTCAGTGACCCTGGAAGTACTCGAACGACGGGACCAAGTTACAATAATGCAAAAGATCCGAGGAGATAAAATAGCATTGGTAACTGGAACTCCGATCTTTGACGATGACAATGAAATAGCCCTGGTTGTAACCAATGTGCGCGACATAACGCTGCTTAATGAACTCAAAGCTCAACTTGAGGAAACCCGACGTCTGAGTTCAAGATATTACCAGTCATTTCTAGAGAAAGAAAAGTTTCAGCACGACCTTCAGGATATGCTTATTAAAAGCAAGCCGATGACTGAAACGGTTCAAAAAGCAATCAAAGTTGCGGCGGTAGATTCATCAGTCTTGCTTCATGGTGAGTCAGGCGTAGGCAAGACCATGCTTGCTCGTCTGATACATCTGGCCAGCCCAAGAAAAGAAAGACCCTTCATAAAAATCAATTGCGGCGCTATTCCTGACTCCCTTATAGAAAGCGAGCTTTTCGGTTATAACAAAGGAGCTTTTACGGGAGCCTTGGCTGATGGAAAAGCCGGTCTCATTGAAGTTGGCCACACAGGAACGGTCCTTCTGGATGAAGTCGCCGAACTCACCATGTCAATGCAGGTCAAACTCCTGCAGGTAATAGAAGAAAAGACTTTTACTCGAATTGGAAGCACGCGCTCAACATCAGTAGACGTTCGTATCATAGCCGCAACTAACCGAAACCTGAAAGAACTGGTTCAGCAGGGAATTTTTCGAGAGGATTTGTATTACAGGCTGAATGTAATCCCCATCAAAATACCACCGCTAAGGGAACGCCGTGATGACATAATAGCCATAGCCCTCAATTGCCTGGATAAATTCAACCGTTCATCCGGTAACTCCAAACGGTTGGACTCTGAAGTTATGGACAGGCTACTACGCTATGATTACCCCGGGAATGTGAGGGAACTCATTAATATCATGGAACGTATGATTATAATGAGCGATGGCGCCTTGATATCTTGTTCGGATCTGCCGTTGGAACTCAGGGAACTCTTAGAAACCTCGATAAATGTTTTCCAGGAAGGGGCAACGTTACGAATGTCGTTGGAAAGCATTGAGAAGAGAATCATAGAAGACGCTTTGAAGAAGCATGAAACCTTGTCAGCGACGGCTCAGGCGCTGGACATACATCCGACGACTTTATGGCGGAAGATGTTGAAACTGGGCGTTACTCGGTAATTTGCGTAAATGCAATTATATTGCATTATTGCAAATAAATTAAATTGACAATATGTTCAATAGCCTAATCTTATAATATCACAGCTACTTTCTTATTAATTGCATCATTGCAATACTATCCATTTTTCTCTCTTAATCCTCTACCTTTGTGATTGAGTCTCTCTAAGGCCACCTTACTCCTTATGGCATGGTTGTTGCTCAATAAACCACAGCTTATGAAAATTCAAGATTTCAGGAGGTAGGTCTATGCCGAAGCATAAATCATTTTTTTGGATAGCGCTGGCATTGGTAGTGATATTAGCGATTCCTCTATCAGTGTTCGCTCAGGAAAAAGTGATAAAAATTGGGGCGT
Organism: Pseudomonadota bacterium; assembly: GCA_043803345.1. GTDB lineage: Bacteria > Desulfobacterota > Desulfomonilia > Desulfomonilales > Desulfomonilaceae > CAJBEZ01. The sequence continues at coordinate 7,712 of JAZDKD010000095.1, read as the reverse complement.
TGTATCCGATGACTGGTAGAGCGGGCCTATATGGCCTTGACTCGGTCGACGCTGCTGAAATGGCGATTGATGAGATAAATTCAAAAGGCGGTGTCAGTGGATACAAGCTAGAACTGATCAACACTGACAGCAAGGCCAAGCCAGATTATTCAGTCATGGTTGCAAAGCGTTACATCACTCAGGACAAGACACACTTCCTGTTCGGTGTAGTGAGTTCTGCGGTTGGTCTGGCTGTTACGGAAGTTTCCAAACAGTACAAGAAGATATTTGTCGGAACTGACCATGCGTCAACCCAGTTGACTACGGACAAGTTTCAGCCGTATTACTTCCGTGTTTCAAACAACACATTTCAATCGATGGCCGCAGGGGCCCTTTATCTTAAAGAACTTCAACAGACCAAACCTTGGCAGACCATTGCCTATATTGGTCCTGATTACGCTTACGGACATGACCAGTGGGAAGAACTAAAGTACAATCTTGACCGATTTGGCGTGAAGTATAAGTCTGTGGGCGAGTATTGGCCTAAGCTTTTTGCTCCTGACTACACGCCCTTTATCACCTCAATCATGAACGACAAACCGGACATATTGGTCGCAGGATTCTGGGGAGGCGACACTGTAGCTTTCATCAAACAGGCTCAACCCTATGGGCTTTTCAAGAAGACGTTTTATTTTCATCCTGACGCTGGTGGCAATTATGAGCTTATGGCCGCGATGGGGGCCGAGTTACCGCAGGGTCTGGCGTTGAGCGCGAGGCATCACAATAACTGGCCGGACACGGCGCTCAACAAGGAATATGTAGAGAAATTCTTCAAGAGAACCGGCAGATATCCAACCTATGCCGCTGAAGGGGCATACGCGGGAATTTATGCGATAGCTGAAGCGGTAAAAAAAGTCGGTAACCCGGATGACACCGAGGCTTTGATAAAGGCCATGGAAGGCATGAAAATACAGCTACCTGAAGACCCCGAGGGTTTTACTTCCTACATAGACCCAACTTCCCATCAGATCGTTCAGGTTCAGGCGATTGGGGCCACTACTCCAAACGACAAGTTCCCTCCCGCCAAGCTCATGTTGGGCGACTGGAAGGTTTACAAGGCGGAAGACCTTATGCCACCTAAGGATTATGCTGAAAGGCTAAAGAAGAAATAATCTGAAACATGTTGTTTAACAACGGATGCGAAGCCTTGTGTTTCGCATCCAGACGAGAGCGCCCCCAATGGACCTTTCATTCATAATAATGCAATTCCTGAGCGGGTTGATGATGGCAACCCTGCTTTTCCTTGTAGCCAGCGGACTAACGCTGATTTTTGGCGTGGGAAATGTATTTAATTTTGCCCATGGCTCATTTTACATGATAGGGGCATATCTGGCTTTTCAGGTGGTTTCTGTTTGGCATACCAATTTCTGGATTTCAGTGCTTATCGCCTCTCTGGGGGCTGGCGCTTTCGGCATGCTTGCTGAGTCGCTATTTTTGAGAAGAATTTATGGCCGTGCGGATGAAGGGGGTTTTCAGATACTACTCACTTACTCCTTCATTTTGGTCATAGACGATCTTGTGAAGTTGATCTGGGGAACCGAATACAAGTCGTTGGCGAGACCGGCCGGTTTTACGGGAGCTGTTGATCTTGGCGGTCTGTCGATTCCTTCATACAACCTTGCAATAATAGGGATTGGAGTAATAGTAGTAATAGCGGCTTGGTTGATTTTATCCAGAACCCGAATGGGTCGCATTGCAAGGGCCGCAGCGCTGGACAGGGAGATGCTCGGTTCACTGGGTGTGAATGTGCCGCTTACCATGACTCTGGTTTTTGGAATTGCTACGGCAATGGGCGGTTTTGCAGGCGCTCTTGCAGCTCCTCTAAGGTCTGTGTCACCAGGAGCGGGTATCGAGGTCATTATTGATTCCCTCATTGTAGTTGTGATCGGTGGCATGGGAAATTTTTGGGGCGCTTGGCTTGGTGCCCTGATTTTAGGTGAAGTTAATTCCTTTGCGGTTGCTACGGTTCCTGACTGGGCGTCTCTATTCAATTACCTCGTCATGGCTCTGACCCTGATTTTTAAACCAGAGGGGCTGTTCGCCTCCCGGAAGATCAGGAAGGTGTAGCCATGAAACAATCCGCAAAAATTAAAGCTTTTATTTCCTGGGGTCTGTTTGTAGTTATATTTGGTCTCGTTCCTTTGTTTCAGCAGTCTGACTATCATCTGATGTTAGCCAACTACATTTTGATCTGGGGCATGTTTGCGATGGCTTTCAACATGCTTTTTGGCGTTACCGGAATGTTGTCGTTCGGCCAGGCCCTTTACTACGGTCTGGGGGCATATTCAGTCGGCCTTTTGGTCAAGAACTTAGGCGCTTCTTGGTTTCTGCCCGCCATAGGTCTGGGATTATTACTAACTGTTGTGACATCCTTTCTTCTGGGTCTTTTGGTCATTCGCTTGAGCGGAGTTTATTTTACGGTTCTTACTCTGGCTTTCGGTCAATTGGCGTGGCAGATAACATTCAGATGGTACCACTTTACAGGCGGAGATGATGGAATTCAGGGGATCATACCTCCGGGAATACTCGGGAACCATACTTTCTACTATTATTTCACCCTAGTGTTGGTAGTTTTTTCACTTTGGTTCTTGAAGCGTGTGGCGAATTCTCCCATGGGGCTCTTGCTGCGATGCATCCGGCAGAACCCCGAAAGGGTTCGTTTTCTTGGCCGGCGAGTTCGCAGGAATCAACTCAGAGTCTATGTGATTTCATCTTTTTTCGCCGCATTGGCGGGTGGTTTAATGGCCGGGGTCACCAACTCGATACATCCTGATATGTTTTACTGGACTACTTCAGGTGAGGTAATTCTAATGGCTGTCCTTGGAGGGATAGGCCAGTTCTTTGGTCCGTTCATAGGCGCAAGCGTCATCCTGATCATTCAAGATGTTGTAGGAGCCCGCACGGAATACTGGTCATTAATCATTGGATTGATAATGATGGTAATGGTTCTACTGATGCCTAAAGGTTTGGTGGGTGAAGCCAAGCGGCTGAAGGATAGCTACAAATCCAATGACGAGAATCGAGGTTGATATGGAACCGGTATTGACTCTTGAAAATGTTACAAAATCGTTTGGCGGACTCAGGGTGACATCAGGAGTAAGTTTTTCTGTAGAGTCAGGTAGCATATCAGCCATAATCGGCCCAAACGGCGCAGGAAAAACCACCCTGTTCAACCAGATTACAGGCTATCTGAAGCCTGACAGCGGAAAAATAAAATTTCAGGGGAAGGACATAACCGGCCTTAGCACCCGTGAAATAGTGTCACTTGGTATGGGGCGGGCTTTTCAGGTTACGTCGTTTTTCCCGGAGGAGACGGTTCTGGATAATGTGCGAGTGGCATGCCTGTCGCAGACCAACCAGACTCGAAACCTGATTAAAGGGGTCTCTTTTTTCAAGGAAGCGACCAACCGAGCTTACAGAATACTTGAGAGCATTGGCCTGGCAAATCAGGCTGATCGCCCGGCTTTTGAACTCGCTCATGGAGACCAGAAACTCCTGGACATTGGAATATCGTTAGGGCTGGAACCTAAAGCGCTTCTCCTGGACGAACCCACTTCAGGCATGTCACCTGAAGAGCGAATGCTGACGAGAAATCTGATCAAGAGACTCTGGAAAGAGTTCAATCTTACTCTGATATTCATAGAACATGATATGGACACGGTTTTTGGCATCGCCCAGACAGTAAGGGTGCTACAAATGGGTAGGCTACTGGCTGAAGGCGCTCCGGAAGAAATCCGAGGCAACCCCGAGGTGATAATGGCTTATCTTGGTGAGGAGGTTCTGTGAACTACATCCTGGAAGCTGAAGGTTTGAATACGTTCTACGGGCGAAGTCATATACTGTTTGATGTCAGCCTGGCCGTAGCCCCAGGGGAGACTGTTTGCCTCATGGGTAGAAATGGCGCAGGAAAATCCACCACATTCAGGTCGTTGATGGGACTAACCGCCCCCAAAAAAGGTAGGGTGATTTTCAAGGGAAAGGATTGCGCTGGAATGCCCTCCTTTAAAATGGCCCGTATGGGAATGGGGTTCGTTCCTGAAGATCGCCGGATTTTTGGACCGTTGACAGTTTCTGAGAACCTTGGTCTTGGAAAGATAGCCGGAAGAAATGGGCGGTGGAATATAAAAACCGTGATGGAACATTTCCCAACACTGGAGGTTTGCAGGGAACGCCATGGAGGATCGCTCTCGGGTGGCGAGCAGCAGATGCTGACAATCGCCCGGGCCCTTATGGGTAATCCCGAGTTGCTGGTTCTTGATGAGCCTACCGAGGGACTTGCTCCAGTCATAATAAGCGTTCTCAAAGACCTGATAATGAGCCTGAAGTCAGCGGAAACCACCATATTACTGTCTGAGCAGAACATACGCTTTGCCTCTGCAGTCTCAGACCGTGTGGTTGTAATAGATAAGGGCCATGTCGTTTACACCGGTACGATGGAAGAGTTCAAAAGTGATGAAACGGTTCAAAAGAAATATCTGGCTGTTTAGTTAATCACTTAGCCAACGAAAATAAGAAGGTGAACACAGATGAAAAGAGTTAGCTTATTTCAATCCACGCCCCGTATAGTCATGGGAATAGGCGCCTCAAGCCAGATTTCTGATGAGGTTAAGAGACTCTCAGGTAAGAGTGTCATGATTATAACTGATCCCGGTTTGGTCAAATCCGGTATATGTGGCCGAATTCGCGATGGATTGACGAACTCTGGCTTACAAACTCAAACATTTGACAACGTAGAACCGGACCCCCCTTTTGAAATTGCTTCCCTAGCGGCTCAGGCTGTAAAGGATTGTGGAGCGGACATTATTTTGGGTGTTGGTGGTGGGTCTTCACTGGATATAGCAAAAGTTGCCTCAATCCTCGTCACCAACTTATCGCCGGTTAGTTCGTATTTTGGAATCGACATGGTGTCTGGCCCAGGATTGAAAACAATACTGGTTCCGACAACTGCAGGCACTGGAAGCGAAGTTACTCCAATAGCAATTCTGTCCGATAACAACGAAAAGCTAAAAAAAGGAATAGTGAGTCCTTATCTGTTTCCCTCGGTCGCTGTTCTTGATCCGGAACTGACTGTCGGTTTACCCGCGCCCATTACGGCCGCAACCGGAATGGACGCTTTGATTCATGCGGTTGAGGCTTTTACTTCTGTAAATGCGACATCTATTACAGATATGCTTGCCGAGGAGTCTATGAGGCTGATCTCGGAAAACATTCGGACTGCCTTTGCCAACGGTTCCAACCTTGAAGCAAGAAGCAAGATGCTGGAGGGCAGCCTTTTGGCCGGCATGGCCTTTGCCAACGCTGGAGTGACTGCAGTTCACGCTTTCGCCTATCCAATAGGAGCGGAGTTCCACATTCCTCATGGCGTCGCCAACTCCATAATGCTTTGGCCGGTTATGGAATTCAACATGCTTGGGAATTTGGGCAAATTTGCACAAATGGCGGGGTTTCTTGGCGAGAAGACAAAGGATTTAACCGAACGTGAATCGGCTCTAAGAGCTGTTAAGAGCCTTAGGACCCTAGCCGCTGATGTTGAAATCCCTACATCCTTGAGTGAATACGGAGTAACACAAGAAGACATTCCGTCTTTGGCTGAAGGTGTCATGAAAGTTACAAGACTTCTGGCGAACAACCCCCGTCAAATTAAACTGGCTGACGCGGAGAGAATCTATCAAAAGGTTTTGTAGGATCGCATGGAGGTTTAAACGGCACAAGCGCCTAAAGCGCTTAGAACCTTCAACTGGTTAATATTCATTTATGCCGTGGAAAAAAATTCTTTCGCCAAACAGCATAGTTAAGTTTGTTCCGATGAAGGACGCAACCGTCCCTATGCGGACATTTTAATGGAGAATTGCCGATGTTCGGTTTTTATAATATGGCTCTAAGTGTCAACGTCACTTTGAAGTGTTTTGACATGAAGATTGTTTCGGACAGTGTTTTACGGCAAACCCTTGGTGGAAAAGGGCTTGCTACATACCTACTGCAGACACATAATCCCGCCGGAGTTGACCCTCTCGGGCCGGACAATCATCTAATCATTGCTTCAGGACCGGTTGCCGGTACAGGTATATGGGGTTCCTGCAGACACGGTCTATACGCCAAATCTCCACAGACCGGCTATTATGCGGAATCTTATTCTGGCGGAACCGTTGGGGACCATATTGCGTCAACAGGTTTTGACGCTGTTATGATACATGGGGCCAGCGAGGAACCAATCTGGCTCGAAGTGTCCGAGAAGACCGTTCATTTTCATTCTGCCAAGAACCTTTGGGGCAAGGATACTTTCCAGACAGAAGATTCAATCAAGGAATGGATCAAGACAAATCGGCCTGAGGCAAAAAATTGTGGTGTCCTGACAATAGGGCCTGCCGGCGAAAACGCCGTCAGTTTTTCGGTCGTGGAAAATGACTACTGGAGGTCGGCGGGGCGTACCGGTATCGGCGCAGTGATGGGTTCAAAGAAGATAAAGGCGATAGCGTTCTGGGGAAAATGCGCCAAGGAAGTAGCTGATCCGCAAGCAGTAAAACTCTTTGTGCACGAGATAGCCAAGCTGGCAAAAGATAATCCGGGTGTAGCGGCGTACAAGAACCTTGGAACTCCGATGATGGTGGACATAATGTCTAATGTGAGTAGCTTCCCGTCGAGATACTGGCAAAAAGGAACCTCCGAACATCGGGAGAGTATCAACGCCAATGCCCTGCACACTCGATGTGAAGTCAAGCCTCACGCGTGCCGCAAGTGCTTCATAGCGTGCGGACGCTTGTCTACCATAAAGGAAGGCAGGCACAAGGGATTGACCATCGAAGGCCCGGAATACGAAACCATCTACTCATTCGGTGGTCTGTGCGAGATCGATTCGATCGAAGAGATCAGCTATTTGAATGATATATGTGATCGGCTTGGATTAGATACCATGAGCGCCGGCAATCTGGTGGGGCTGACCATCGAGGCGTCACGCCAAAAAAAGATCGATTATTCGATAGATTATGGTCAGGTCGATCGAATTGCTGAGCTTCTCGGAGACATTGCTTATCGTCGCGGCATAGGGGATGACCTCGCCAAGGGAATTAAATCAGTCGCCAAATTATGGAATATGGAGGATCAGGCCATACATGTGAAGGGATTGGAGCCTGCCGGTTATGACCCCAGAATTCTGAAAGGTATGGGTCTGGCTTATGGCGCCTCAGATCGTGGGGCCTGTCATCTACGCTCAACATTCTACAAGCCTGAGTTGTCAAAAATGATTGACCCGGAACAAATCTCCGGCAAAGCCGCCATGTTCGTTGATTGGGAGGACAGACTGACCATATTCGATACTTTGGTTTTGTGCCGTTTTTATCGTGATCTATATCAGTGGGAAGATCTTGACCGCATGATAAAAGGGGTTACCGGGCTTGATCTGGGCGCTGATGGATTGAAGACTATTGCAAAGAGCATTGCGGACAACACGAGGAGATTCAACCTGCAGGAAGGTTTGACACCCGAGGAAGACATGCTGCCTAAACGATTTTACACCGAAGTGCTTCCCGAAACAGGAAAAGTAATCAGGGAAGAACAAATGCGGCAGCTTCTTGACGAGTATTACAAAGTACGGGGCTGGGACGAGACTGGAAACCCTCCAGCAAGGAGCCAACCATAATATAAGGTTAGTTGAAAAGTTTTTCCGGCACAAAATC
>JAZDKD010000094.1:0-2402 GCA_043803345.1 Pseudomonadota bacterium | reverse complement strand
ATAGGAAAAATCAAAATGAGGGAATGTGATCATCAGGCTGAGACCCCAACCTTTTGGGGAAAAATAGTCCAGGTCGAAGGATTTCCATTCCCTGTAATCAAGGATGTGGTGACTACTCTGCCGAACAAAACAATGCCTTCGTGTGAAGAAGTTGCGGCAGAGAGAAAAAAAGCTCAGTAGTCGTCAAGGAATGTTTGTGTAAGTCTACCCCGACCCCTTCTATAAATGCTGAAACGGAATGTCGGCTTCGGCTCAATAGTTGGGGTCATTACTGTTTCACAAGGATCCCGCTCACTGTCGACAACGCCGTGGTTTGATCGGGTAAGCGGCAAAATACAGGTAAGTCATGAATATAGACGCGTCAATGTTGGTGGCTCAGTTCATCAGCGGTTTGTGCCGCGGCATGATTCTCTTCCTGATGGCATCCGGCCTGACGCTTGTTTTCGGAGTCATGCGCGTCATTAATTTTGCGCATGGGTCATTCTACATGTTGTCCGCTTACATGGCTTATTCCGTTACGCAGTATTTCGTGACGACCGCCTATGGTTTCTGGATTGCTCTTATTGTTGTTCCTCTTGCCGCGGGCGCAGTTGGGGGAGTCGTAGAACTGCTTCTGTTGCGCAGGATTTACGACAAGGAGCATCTGTTGCAGATCTTGCTCACCTATGCTCTGGTGTTCATCTTTAACGATTCCGTAAAATTATTGTGGGGAACTGACCTGAGGATAGTAAAAATGCCCCCGCAGCTATCTGGATCGGTGTCATTTCTTGGGCAAGTTCTTCCGACTTATTACTTCTTTATCATAGGGATGGGTCTTGTGGTGGCCCTTTCCATGTGGCTGATTCTGAAGAGAACAAAAGTGGGTAAGCTTCTCAGGGCCGCTGCTGAACAGGGCAATATGGTTGGGTTGTTGGGTTACAACGTTTCCGCGATGTTCACAGTGGTTTTCATGGTCGCCACTGCCCTCGCCGGGCTCGCCGGAGTGGTCATTTCGCCTACGATCAGGCTCGCTCTTGGCATGGATATCCTGATCATCATCGAATGTTTTCTGGTGGTTATAATTGGCGGGCTTGGAAATGTTTGGGGAGCGCTTCTGGCCGCTTTGATAACAGGGCAGACTTACGCCTTTGGGATACTGGTCCTGGAAAAGTACGCCATGGCTTTTCTCTTTGGTCTGGCGGCTCTGATAATAATCTTCCGACCGTCGGGTCTTTTGGGTAAGTCGGGCCAATAGGTTAATTTAATTATGAGTTTCAGTAAAACATTGAGAACGGTAATGTTAATGGCAGTGGCTTTGTTTTTTGTCGCCGTTCCCTTTGTGTTGGAAAATATGTCCCAGTACTATTTATATCTAATTATTAAGCTGATGATCTGGGCGCTGTTTGCCATCAGCTTCAACTTGGTTCTCGGTTACGGTGGAATGATGTCCTTTGGTCACGCCGCTTTTTTCGGAACAGGGGCGTACGCCTGCGGACTGATTCTGGTCAAGACATCTTTGCCTACAGCCGTAGCATTTTTGTCGGCCCCTTTGGCCGCTTCACTGATTGGGCTTGTGATAGGATATTTCAGCGTCAGAATTCGGGGCACATTTTATTTTGCGACGTTGACTCTCTCCTTTTCCCAGCTCCTTTACATTCTGGTTTACAAGTGGCGGAGCTTCACTTTTGGCGATGACGGAATCCAGGGAATTCGCGTTCCCAATTTGATCTCAACTCTGGACACTTACGTGAATTACTATTTCTTTGCTTTGGCCGTCACATTGCCGTGCGTTTACGCACTGTGGCGTATTACTAGATCTCCCTTCGGACTTGTGCTTCGTACAATCCGGGAGAATGCCGAGAGATCAAGCTTCATTGGCGTGAACGTAAACAGGTACAAACTCACGGCGTTTGTAGTTTCAGCATTTTTTTCCGGTATCGCTGGGGCGCTGTTCACTCTTCTGGAGACATCTTTATCACCGGATGTCCTTTTCTGGACGGCCTCCGGAGAAGTAATTCTCATGGGATTGCTCGGAGGAATGCAATTGTTTCTCGGTCCTGCCCTGGGGGCTGCCATCATCATTTTCCTGAACAGTTTCCTGGGTTCCTACACTCAGTACTGGGGCATGTTTCTCGGGGTGACCTTAGTCGTGATTGTATTGTTTTTTCCTCAAGGTGTCGGTGGGCTGATTCAGGAAAAGCTGCTTTCCCTATCAAGAAGGAAAAATGCCTAGATGACCATTCTTGAAGTCAAAGGAATAAGGAAATCGTTCGGTGGGGTTGCGGCTGTCAATGGAGTCGACCTAAGGGTGGAACAGGGTCTTATCTACAGTATCATAGGTCCTAATGGGGCGGGAAAGACCACCCTTTTCAATTTGATAACAGGATTTTACCGCTGCGACAGCGGTCAGGTTCTCTTCAAGG
>JAZDKD010000093.1:0-2104 GCA_043803345.1 Pseudomonadota bacterium | reverse complement strand
GATAGTTCAAATCGAAGGAAAGCGTGACGTTGTTAGAAATGTCGATTTCTACAATCTTGATTCGATTATCTCGGTGGGGTACCGGGTCAATTCGGTTCGGGCGACACATTTCGTTCAGGGACCCACAGGCTTAGCTATATCCATTATCATGGAGAAGGCCCTGGTTGGTCTTTGCGGGCCGTTGACGAAACTTTTGGGCTATGTGATGAAAATTCCCCAAAAGAAGAATGTTTTTAAGCCTCCAGTAGTCAGGAAGGTCATGTTGGAATCCGAGGCAAATGAATATCCTACGCAGTTGGCGTTGGGGTCTTGAGAGGCGGAAAAATTTTAAAGGGCGTTGGAACTCATGTTGTTTCAATGCGCACCTATGCCTCCATCATTCCAAAGGTCACGAGAAAACACACTTCTCTGTCCGGTTTGAATAATCCGGGATGTCTGGTCTCAACAATATTGGCTTACCGATGGACTTCCTCTGTGCAACGGCGTCAAGTATTGGCCAGCGTGCCCCCATCAACGTAAATACTCTGGCCAGTGATAAATTTTGCGGCATCCGAACATAAGAATAATACTGAGCCAACTATATCATCAGTTTCGGCGAGCCTACCCTGAGGTACTCGTGCGATAAGCTGTCTTTCGATTTCAGGGTTTGCCCAAATCGGTTCGCTGAAATGCGTGCGGGTCATTCCAGGCCCAACGGCGTTCACTAGAATATTAAGAGGGGCCCACTCACAAGCCATACACATGGTAAGCATTTTAAGCGCCGCCTTGCTCGCATGATAGGCGCCCATCATTATGCCCCCTCGCTCAGCCCCTACCGTGGTAATATTTACGATGCGGCCTCCCCCTTGTTTCATCATGACCTTGGCGCATGCCCTGCCCAACAGAAAAACAGCCTTCACGTTGGTATCAAAAATCTTATCAAAGCCATCCTCCCTCAGATCTAAAAGGGGCCGGAAGAAACTACGCGCGGCGTTATTGATCAATATGTCTATCCGGTCGAACTCGCTGACTGCTGTCTCCACTAATTCTTGGATGTCTTGATTTTGCGTTAGGTCGGTCACCTTGGCAATCGCTTGCCCCCCTCGGGAGGTAATATCCTTAGCAGTATCCTGAATTTCAGACTCGGTCCTGGCGGCAATAATAACCTTGCACCCAGCCTCTGCCAAACCAAACGCTATCGCACGTCCGATTCCCTTTCCGCCTCCGGTCACAATAGCTACTTTATCAGTTAAGTCCGGGAGATAATCCATGGGTTCGTCCCTCCAAGTAGATGGTAAGTAGAGATTGATCTGGCAATGCCGTTTAACGAGTATGTCGTCCTCCCGTGAACTGCCGACAAAAATCGGCTATGAGAGAGGTAACAGAATTTTCCCACTGGCATTTGCATGGTTCCCCGTGTAGCGAGTCAGTTTCTTGGCTGTGTTTTGATTCGCGTCTCCAGCATTGATGCAAATCGTTGACGGCTTATTCTAAGATAATTTCGATCCCTCGAGAATATTTCAAATGTCACTTTGTCGTCATAACCGCTATTCTTGAGGGAGTCCGCAATCTCTTTCACTTCTTGAAGCACTGGCCTCACTGGGAAATTCATAGCCCCATATCGCATGTCGACCCCTTTACTTTGTTTTTCCTAATATTGATCATTAATATTTGTCGGCAATGGTGTCTTAAAAACTCGAAGGCTTACATATAACCTCTTTGACCTTCAATTTCAGGAAATCGGCGCTATTGGCCGGCTGAATTACAAGGGCCGTGTCTACACCTTTTCCGGTTCCCGCTACCGAAATAATATCCTCATCAGTCCTGACCAAGCCAGCATCGGCGGCCATGAGAGCCAATTCAATCGCAACCTTGGTCCCCTGGCCAAAGATACGTAATGTGTAGGCAATTATTTCATCTACCTGCTATGCGCCTAATTGCTTCCTGGTGCCCCGGCCTACGCCTCCAAAGGCGGGCTGGGCGGTCAGCGCACTTAGGCCCTTTGAAATTAATTCCTGGCGAACCTCGGGTGGCATCTCCTGGTGATTAGGTTTAACGAAACCAGTCACGTGGCTGACTGCTATGATGTGGATCTCTGGATCCAGAAGCTGTCGCGCCTTCAATG
>JAZDKD010000092.1:0-3037 GCA_043803345.1 Pseudomonadota bacterium | reverse complement strand
TTCTCTGATGAATCCTAGGCCTCTCGAAATGGGTGTTCTGGGAGAAAGGAGAACCTGATGCCTAATTCTGTCCGCCATATCCTCAGCCTGTCGGGTGGTAAAGATAGTGCAGCGCTAGCAGTTTACATGCGCGATCGAGTTCCTGAAATGGAGTATATTTTTCATGATACCGAAAAAGAACTTCCTGAGACTTACGAATATTTGTCGCGCCTTGAGGCAATTCTCGGGAAGAAAATTACTAGGACGAAACCGGAAATGGGTTTTGACAAATGGCTCGCGGTGTATGGTGGAATGATCCCTTCAAATCATCGCCGTTGGTGTACCCGTATGCTCAAACTTAAGCCTTTCGAGGAGTACGTTGGGGATGACCCTGTTATTAACTATGTTGGGATAAGGGCCGATGAAGACCGTGAAGGGTACATCAGCCACAAACCTAATATCAAGGCGGTATACCCGTTTCGAGAAGACGGTCTGGTTCGTGCTGACATTATCAGAATTTTGATGGAGTCTGGCTTAGGTTTGCCAACATTTATGCGGTGGGGTAGAACTCGATCAGGATGTTACTTTTGCTTTTATCAGCAAAAGATTGAGTGGGTACGACTCAAGGAAACCTATCCCGACCTTTTTGAAAAAGCGAAGGAATATGAATATGCCAACAAGGCCACCGGTAAACCATTCTATTGGAGCAGTACCGAATCGTTAGAAGAATTGGAACGGCCAGAGCGCATGGCGGAAATAAACCGGAACTGGGAAAAATCTAAGGAACGGAACAAGAAACTTTCACGTAGTAAGTCGTTGGTAACTATCTTGGGTGGATATGAAGATGACGAGGAGCCTGAAAGAGAAGGATGTTTAATATGCCAACTGTAGATGTAAGAACAGTTGGCATAATCGTCTAAGGAGTAATTCCTCAATTATGGTGTAGAGATGGCTGATAAAGGAACAACCTGGATACGGTTTCTTCGGCAATATGGCCCGATCGCCCACAATGACAATATGTATGACGAGCACATCTGGAAGTCTGCTAAGAGAGCAGGTATTCAACCAATTGAGTTTGTTCATCCTCTTGAACCGGAAATACTATCACTTTTCGAATCCAGTGCAGGCAGCCCAGTATCTGTGATTCTAACGGGGACAGCTGGTGATGGAAAAACTAACCTTTGCAGAAAGGTTTGGCAATTGTTGGGCGGAGACGACGCAGATTGGGGGACAGATGATATCTACCATACAAAAGTAAGTTCAATCGGCGGTAAACCGGTGACGGTCCACATTATTCGTGACCTAACGGCGTTGCCTCAGAAGGATGATAAGGGGAGGTATTCTGATAAAAACCAGTTGCTACAAATGTTCTGTTGCTCCCTTTTTGACTCTACATTGGCTGATGTTTTCCTTATAGCTGCGAATGACGGTCAACTGATTGAATCGTGGCAACGTCTTGAAAAAACCGAAGATGTTTTGAAAGTGCGTTATCTTCTGGATTATTTACTCGTCGAGGATTTTCGAGAGCGTGAGGGTATTCCGCTGAAACTTTTTAATTTGAGTCGAGTTCCGTCAGCTGATTTGCTCGATCTTGCTCTCCCTGCTTTCCTTTCGCACCCGGCCTGGGATGATTGCTATTCCGAAAACCGTGATGATTTCGGGTTCTTTGGTATACAATGCCCAATTCGGCACAATTATGAACTTCTAAAGAACCAGCTTGTTCAATTTCGTTTACGATCGCTGTTTCAGCTTTGTGACTGTAACGATCTCCACATCCCGATCCGCCGCATCTTATTGCTGCTTTCAAACGCGGTAATGGGCCACCCTGATAGTAAAGATCGATTAATGAGGTCCAGTGAGGTTGCCGAGATCATTCAGCGAGGAACCGTTTCGAAAGCAAGCCTGTTTAACAATATATTCGGTGGAAATCTCACAGAAACCCGCCGAGAGTCCCTTGAGGTTTTCGAGTATCTGAACAGGTTTCGCATCGGCTATGAGACTTCAAACCGGATTGACAACATCTTAATTTTTGGAGAGGCTGATGAGAATCTTCGCCCGTACTTTGAGGACTTGGTCCGGTCAGATACCTTCTACGGAGCAGGTAAAGCCTACTATGCTGCCCAACATGAATACATCGAAGGCAGTGATGAAGATGATACAAACAGCTTGGCATTTTTAGAACTTCTGGTGAGCCAACGGCGTGGACTTTTCTTCAAGATACCTGAGAAACAGGAGCAGGAACTGTCACTGTGGGAGCTCACGGTTTTTAAGTATGCTGGGGAATATCTATCGCGCATAATAAGGGTCTTAAAGGCTGGAAGTCGGGTCGAGCGTCCAATTTTGGCCAGACTCATAAAGGGGTTGAATCGTGTCTTCGTTGGAATGTTGGTGAACACGGACCGTGAACTGATTCTGGCAACGGGCCTTTCCTTTTCGAATGCTAAAGTCAGTCGCATGTTGAAGGACCGCATTTCAGTGTCACCCCGTTTAAACGAAAGAGTTGAAATCAATATGGTGAGAGATAAACCTGCCCTGACAGTGTATTTAAGTGATACCAATCAGTGTGTGCTGCAACTGAACCTGATCCGCTATGAGTTTCTAAGCCGCGTCGCCGAAGGCGCATTACCAAGCAGTTTCTCCAAAGGATGTTACGAGGATATATTAGCTTTTAAAAGCAAAGTGTTGTCGGGACTTGCCGATCGTCAGGAGCTTCAGGGAGTGGATAATATGACTCCTTTGACATTCCGACTTCTGAACATAGATGACTCAGGGAATCTAATGGAGGATGTTGTGGAGATTACAAATGATTGATACGGCTTCAGTCCTGCCCACTCCACATCCAAGCGAACATCCGCAAAATAAAATGTGGATCGATGAGCAGATCTGGGGACGTCGTCTGTGGGATTCTCAAGGCCCTTGGCTCCTTTTTCTTGAATTGCTCAACTTAGCCGAGGCTTGCCATCGCGATGGACGACTCCTACATGAAGGGGGCATCTTCTACCCGCTTCATTATAAACCTTATAAGCGGATGCATTTGCGTAATATTCTGTTTAATAAT
>JAZDKD010000091.1:0-17256 GCA_043803345.1 Pseudomonadota bacterium | reverse complement strand
TCTCCGCCTGGTTTGAAAAAGTAAGGAATGTCTAAAGTAAAACCGACATTAGCTCTGGTATCTAATTCTTGATCCTAATCATCATCGGCGATCAAGTCAAACACAGACTCAATAAAAGCTTGGCTGGAGCGGTTGACATACTTCGCATGGCGCCTTAACTGTGCAATAAAAGATTGTTGGTTTGAAAGACTTCTGGGTAACAGTTTTCTTCATCTCATTCAAGTCCCAAATCATTTTGAGTTTAATCATCAAAAATAGTTTTTGGAGAATGTAAACCCCTCTTCGAGGAGACCCGAACATGCGCATGGACAAATTCACACTTAAATCCCAAGAGGCCTTGGAATTGGCTCAGGAGATTGCTTCCAAGCGGGGGAATCCCCAGGTTGACACAGAACACCTTCTTTTGGCTTTACTTTCCGACGATCAGGGCATTTGCGTGGAAATAATCAAGAAACTGGGGGCTGACCTAGATCGTATCCGAACCGAGACACTGGAAGCCATAGAACGATTCCCGAAACAGACGGGCGCAGCAGCCGACAGATATTTTTCCAACAGTTTGAGGGCGGTTCTTGAGAGCGCTTTCAAAGAAATGGAACAACTACGGGACGAATATGTCTCCGTGGAACATTTGTTGCTTGCTGTGTCTCAGGCATCCGGAACCTCAGGAGCTAAGATTTTAAACTCCAAGGGAGTGACTAAAGATAGGATCTACACTGTCCTGACTGATATCAGGGGAACTCAAAGAGTGACTGATCAGGAACCGGAGGAAAAGTATCAGGCTCTGAAGAGATTTACTAAAGATCTTAATGAGTTGGCAGGGAAAGGAAAGTTGGACCCGGTTATTGGCAGGGACGACGAAATTCGACGGATTATCCAGGTGTTGTCGAGAAGAACAAAAAACAACCCGGTTTTAATAGGCGACCCTGGGGTAGGTAAGACCGCTATAGTAGAAGGGTTGGCAGGAAGGATAGTGTCTGGAGACATTCCTGAGACGCTTAAGGGGAAACGGGTTTTGGCTTTGGATGTTGGACAGCTTGTGGCGGGAGCAAAATATCGAGGAGAATTCGAAGACCGTTTGAAAGCTGTCCTAAAAGAAGTAACCAATGCCGCGGGTGAAATAATTCTATTTATAGATGAGATGCACACACTTGTGGGGGCGGGAGCTGCCGAAGGCTCTATGGACGCTTCAAACATGCTGAAACCTGCTCTGGCCAGGGGTGAACTCAGGGCAGTCGGAGCGACAACAATTAATGAGTATAGAAAATACATTGAGAAGGACGCCGCCCTTGAACGTAGATTTCAACCGGTGTATGTAGCGGAACCTTCCGTTGAGGATTCAATCTCTATTCTCCGGGGCTTGAAAGAAAGATATGAACTCCATCACGGAGTCCGTATTCAAGATGGAGCTATCATCGCGGCGGTAACATTATCGAATAGATATATAACGGACAGATTCCTGCCTGATAAAGCCATAGACTTGATTGATGAAGCGTCATCGCGTCTGAGGATCGAAATAGATTCTATGCCTACGGAGATCGATGAAATAGATCGTAAAATCATACAATTACAAATAGAGCAGCAGGCACTTAATAAAGAGTCGGATCTAACCAGTAAAGAAAGACTCGAAAAAGTCCAGGAAGAAATAGGACGGCTTTCCGAAGAAACTAAAGCGCTCAAGGACAGATGGCGAAAGGAAAAACACGTAATAGGTGAGATTAGAAAACTCAAGGAGCGCTACGAAAAAGCAAAGATTCAGGCCTCACAGGCTGAACGTGAGGGTAACCTAGCTAAGGCCGCAGAGTTGAAATATGGAATGTTAATTTCCCTGGAAAAGGATATTTCGGATAAAAACGCCGAGCTTGAAGAAATTCAGAAGGACGGAGGACTTCTAAAGGAAGAAGTTGGGCCAGAGGATATAGCGGAAGTTGTGGCGAAATGGACGGG
The DNA here is from genome assembly GCA_043803345.1 of Pseudomonadota bacterium. Lineage (GTDB taxonomy): Bacteria > Desulfobacterota > Desulfomonilia > Desulfomonilales > Desulfomonilaceae > CAJBEZ01. Next base: position 15,312 of record JAZDKD010000091.1, on the reverse strand, counting down.
CATACCGGTCGCACGTATGCTTGAGAGCGAAGTCAGCAAGCTCCTAAAAATGGAGGAGAGAATCGAAAAAAGAGTAGTGGGACAAAAAGAAGCCATTGTTGCGGTTTCAAATGCGGTTAGGAGGGCAAGGTCAGGATTACAAGATCCCAATCGGCCGATTGGATCTTTCATATTCCTCGGTCCGACGGGTGTTGGAAAGACTGAGTTGGCTAGAGCGCTGGCGGAATTTTTGTTTGATGATGAACAAGCGATGGTCCGGGTTGATATGTCCGAGTATATGGAAAGACATTCTGTTTCAAGATTGATTGGAGCCCCGCCAGGATATGTAGGGTATGACGAAGGCGGATACCTAACTGAAGCTGTTAGACGTCGTCCCTATTCGGTCGTTCTTTTTGACGAAATCGAAAAGGCCCATCCGGAAGTCTTTAACGCCATGCTTCAGATTCTGGATGATGGAAGGCTCACTGACGGCAAAGGCCGTACTGTGGACTTCAAAAACTGCATCATAATCATGACCTCTAACATTGGATCAACCGAAATCAAGGATGTTGCGGGGCAAGATGAAGATTCAATAAAAGAACGCGTTCTCGAGGCGCTTCGTTACCACTTCAGGCCGGAGTTCTTGAATCGTCTTGACGACATAATTATTTTCCATTCTCTTAGCAGGGAAGATATAAAGAAAATTGTCGATATTCAAATCGGACGCCTAAACAAAAGGCTGGCTGACAACAAGCTGACTATTCACCTGAACCCTGAAGCTAGAGAAATGCTCGCATCCGACGGTTTTGACCCCTCCTCCGGCGCCAGGCCATTGAAAAGGGCTATTCAGCGCCTAATTGAGAACCCACTGGCATCAGAGATATTGAGTGGTAAGTTTGGTCCCGACGACAATATAGAGGTGGTGTCCGCTGGAGATAAATTCCAATTTGTTAAAGCCAGATAGAGCTGTTCTAATTCTGATCATCCCGTAAATATCCCTTTATGATGAATTATTTGCTGGATGATCAGGTTTCTTATCAAAACGGAAGCGGTGATGTGCTAGGCGTTGACCAAAATCAACCCCTCTTTAACTCCCGATTCTAAAAGTGCTTTTTCGACTTCTTTGGTAATGTTGACGAACTGTCGCCTCTTGTTTATATTGAATCACAATTCCTTTCTGTAACTTTTCATGAAAGCCTCCGTAGATAAATGTTTTAATTGGCGCTGAGGTCAAAACATATCATGCTTTGCCAAGGTTAGTTCCGGATTCAGACACTGAAAAGTTGGCAGACAACTAAAATGGAGCTGAATATGCCAAAAGCTTCGGACATAATGACCAAAGAAGTCATCACAGTTACAACGGACGTTTCCATAAGGGATTTGGCCGAAATTCTCCTCAGAAAAAACATAAACGGTGCGCCAGTGGTCGATGAGCTTAACAGGGTTATTGGCGTAGTTTGTGAATCCGATCTGGTAGAATTTAACAAGCCGTTACATATTCCCACCGTCTTTGTAATACTTGACTCCATCATTCCACTAGAAAACCCGTGGCGGTTGCATAAAGACTTTAAGAGAATATCTGCGACAAAAGTGGGGGACATATATTCCTATCCCGCAACGATTGTAAACCCGGATACGGATGTTACTGAAATAGCGAGAATAATGGCCGATAACAAATTCTACACTATTCCAGTAGTTGAAAACGACAGGCTTGTTGGAGTGATAGGGAAGGTAGATATTGTTAAATCACTAACACTTTCTTGATACACTTTCATTCATGGCGATAAAATTTGAACCGAGAACGTCTTACTAATATCCTCGAACTTGTAAAAAACAATGAGTTGTCAGTTGATAAAGCCGCTATTTTATTTCAGGAGCTTGAAACTGAAGACATCGGTTTCGCTAGCATAGATCATCACAGAGCTATCAGGCTAGGGTTTCCTGAAGTGATTTATGGGGAAGGCAAGACCTCCGAACAGATTTTTGAAATTTTTCGGAAGCTCTCAGCTAGCAACAGTACAATCTTGATGACCAGAGTTGATCCTCCAAAGGCTGCCTACGTAATGGAGCGAGCGCCATCGGGTATGGACTACAATTCGCTTGGCCGTACTCTTCTTTATTCACCCAAGAGTATTAGATGTTGTGGTAGGGGATTGGTGCTCATCGTCGCTGCAGGAACATCAGATTTACCTGTAGCGGAAGAAGCCAAGATTACTGCCATAGCTTTGGGTAACCAGGTAAAGACTTTATACGATGTCGGCATTGCAGGCATTCACAGAATTCTTGGGCACATCGACCTTATCAATTCTTCGTCTGTCATAATTGTCGTTGCAGGGATGGAAGGCGCTCTACCCAGTGTCGTGGGAGGCCTGACGGATCGTCCCGTAATAGCAGTGCCGACTTCAGTCGGTTATGGCGCTTCCTTTGGTGGCATAGCCGCTCTGCTGGGCATGCTGAATTCTTGTGCGCCCGGCGTTGTGGTTGTAAATATAGACAACGGCTTTGGAGCGGCGTATGCCGCAAGTATAATAAATAGGGCGCCAAATTCCAGGCACGATGTTTCAACGTAGTAAATCTTCGTAGCTACGTTTAAGAAAACTACTTGAAATAGTGAAGAAACTTCTGCGCTTTTAGGGGGCCTATCCCCTTGACCCTCGAAATCTCCAAAGGAGATTGGAAACTACCGATAGAGTTTCTGTAATCGACAATTTTGCTTGCCAATGACTTTCCCAGGCCGGGGACACTTGCCAAGTCAGTTTCGCTGGCCTCATTGAGATTAATTCTTTTCCCACAGGCTAAAATTTGAGCGCCGGAGAGTTTCCCTACAAGTGAAACATTACCGTCAGTAATGTCTATTACGGATCCACAAGGAAAAACTTTTGTGAATTCGTTGTAATACCGGTGCGACTCTCCAACATGTTGTAATATCGTACTAATTTTGGCCTGTTCATCGACAAACACAGTTCCCACTATTCTCTCCTTTTTGATAACACGATATCCACAATCACCTGAATTACTCAAAGCGCTCTCTTTGGGAAGGAAACCGACGTCGTTTGAACCTATGAGGCACGGAAAGATCACAAATGTAAATACGACAGCTATTACGACCAAACCTAAAGCTGACTTTTTCCGAGAATCGTGAATCAAGAAATTTGTCTCAGCCAGTCTTGGCAAGATCTTTCTGAAGTTTATAATCAATGCTATCTACCAGAGCGTTCCAAGAAGCCTGAATGACGTTTTCGTTAAACCCGACTGTCCACCAAACATCTTCACCGTCCGTGGATTCAATAAGCACACTTACAACAGCTCCAGTCCCTGAAGAACCTTCAAGCACCCGAACCTTGAAATCAGTGAGACGCACCTCTCCCACATTTGGATAGAAATTGGTGAGAGCTTGCCTGAGCGCATTGTCTAAAGCGTTAACCGGACCATTCCCCTCCGCCGCAGAGAACTCCATCTTGTCCCTAACAACAATACGAATAACGGCGTCTGAATAGGTTCTTGTGTCTCCCTTTCTCTTGGAACTGGTTACGCTGAAGCCATGCAAAGTAAAAAACTTCCTGTGGAGCCCCAGCATTCTCTTCAGCAGCAACGCAAAGGAGCCATCCGCTATGTCATATCTGGCGCCTTGCGCCTCAAGATCTTTGACGATCTTTAACACCTCCTCCAATCGAGGATCACCCGGCGTTAAATCTATTCCGAATTTGGCGGCTTTTAGAGACAGGGCGGCGCGGCCGGCCTGTTCCGAGATCGGCATGAGTCTGACAGCGCCAACTAGTTGAGGGTCCATGTGCTCATAAGCCACCGGCATTTTGATGACGGCGCTCGAATGCAAGCCTCCCTTGTGAGCGAAAGCTGCGGCCCCTACATAGGGTTGAGCCTTATTAGGAGTACGATTGGCCATCTCATCAACAAATTCAGATAAGTGTTTTAACAACTTGAGCTTGTCTGGCTTAAATTCCAGTAATTTCATCTTGAGGCTAAGAGCTGGAATTATGGAGACTAAATTAGCGTTCCCGCATCTCTCTCCTATTCCGTTAATAGTGCCCTGAATCTGCTTAACCCCTATTTCCGCCGCGGCCAGAGAACAGGCCACAGCTGTGTCAGAATCATTATGAGAGTGAATTCCCAGAGGTGTAGACGTTTGCTCCTGAACGACTTTGATTATTTCGGCTGTTTCAGAAGGTAGTGTGCCGCCATTGGTGTCGCAAAGGCAAATTAGATCAGCCGAACACGCCGCACGAAGACTACTGATAGCGTATTCAGGATTATGTTTGAATCCATCAAAAAAGTGTTCAGCGTCAAACACAACACGATCAAAGCGAGATCTCAAGAATTCTATGGTGTCCCTTATCATTTCGAGATTCCGCTCGAGTGTAACAGCGAGGATTTCTGTCACATGTAGATTCCAGCTTTTCCCTACTATCGTGACGGAAGATGTCTTTGTGTCTATTAGACTTTGGATCTGGGAATCTTTTTCTGGGGCAAGATCAGCTCTACAGGTACTTCCAAATGCCGTAATCACGGAATGCCTTAGGTTAAGTCTGTTAATCTCTTCAAAAAAACGTCGGTCCTTTGGATTGGACCCAGGGTAACCTCCCTCGATAAAGTCTATTCCAATGTCATCCAATTTCTTGGCGATTCTGATTTTGTCATCAAGGGAGAAAGTAATACCCCAAGTTTGGGCGCCGTCCCTCAAAGTAGTGTCGTAAAGTTCTATTGAATTCAAATTCATCTTCCAGGCCCCACTGGATCAAAGGGGCTTTTCGAGTTCAAAGACGTCATGGAGGACGCGCACGGCCAACTCAGCGTATTTCCTTTTTATTACACACGATATTTTGATTTCTGAAGTTGATATCATCTCAATGTTGATGCCTTCCCTAGCCAGAGCCGCAAACATTGTCGACGCGACACCCGAATGAGATCGCATCCCAAGCCCTATGATGGAGACTTTGGCAAATTCCTTGGAGCCCGTCAATTTTTCAGCTCCCAAGATTTCCCTTACTCCCTGGCATACTTCCAACCCTTTTTCCAGGTCTGACTGAGGTATCGTGAATGAAATGTCAGTTTTGCCTTCCTCACTGGAGTTCTGAATTATCGTGTCCACAATCACATTTGACTCAGCCAGGGCCATGAAAAGCTGTGAAGCGGTTCCTGGAACATCCGGAATTCCAGAGAAGGTTATCTTGGCTTCCTTCGTACTGCATGTTACCGCTCTGACCGATTCTTTTTCCATATCTGAACTCTCCTCCGTAACTAGGGTTCCTTCGTTGTCATTGAAACTTGATCTCACAATCAGTGGTACTTTGTATCTCATTGCAAATTCAACTGATCGAATATTGAGGACCTTGGCCCCCAGTGAGGCCATTTCAAGCATTTCTTCGTACGCGATAGTTCTAATCTTTATGGCCTCGGGGACGATATTGGGATCAGTGGTGTAAACGCCGTCCACGTCTGTGAAAATCTCACACATATCGGCCTTTAAGCCTGCAGCGACCGCCACTGCGGATGTGTCGGATCCTCCGCGACCCAAAGTGGTTATCTCACCATTCTCGTTTACCCCTTGAAATCCAGCTATTATAACTATGGCCCCATCCCCCAGGTCTTCGCTGATCTTGTTCGTGTTTATGTTCGTGACTCGAGCTGCCCCAAATGCCTTGTCCGTTGTAATGGGCAACTGCCATCCGCAATACGACTTGGCTTTGTACCGCATTTTTTGCAGGGTCATGGCTAAGAGGGCCATGGACACTTGTTCCCCAGTTGAAACAAGGACGTCCAATTCTCTGTCGCTGGGAATAGGAGTTATCTCTTTGGCCAACGCAATGAGACGATCGGTTTCTCCCGCCATGGCCGAAACAACCACTACAAGGTCATTCCCCTGATCTTTGCGGGCGGCCACCCTTCGAGCTACATTAGCGATTCTATCCAAAGATCCTACGGACGTTCCACCGTATTTTTGAACGATAACTGCCATATGTTCTCTCCAAACAAATTCAAATACGCTTCAGGAATTTTTAACAAAAAACAACTATGTTAGATTTCCTGCGCCTGAGGGTTTGTGGATCTGTTCTTTAAAGAATTCGGGAATCTTTCATTCCATGCCCCTGAAACCAAGTAATTGAATTCCAGAAGTCTATAATTGTCATCTTCGTTGCTTCCAAAGCACACACGCAGTTCACATTCAGCGACAGGATCCTCGTCGGAAGCCCATTCGATGAGCAAGGCTCCTTCCATCTGCAGAATTTCCATCAAACCAAGCTCTTCTATGGCGCTTTTTCCTACTCTGTAAAGATCTGCGTGATCTATTGTTAGTGACCCCTCATATCGGTTTACAAGAGTGTAGCTTGGGCTGATCACCTCATCTACAGCTATTCCAAGGGCTTCAGAAATGATGCCTTTTGCCAGCCTAGTTTTTCCGCATCCCAGATCACCCAAAAGAGTGATCAAGTCTCCCGGCCTCAGAACTTTGCCGATCATCCTGCCTGTATTAATGGTCTCGATCTCGGAGCCTGTTATTACATGAACTCTGTTCTGCATCTCTTTAACGCGCAAACAAACTCAACTTTGAATTGAAAGATCATCCAAAACGTAATCTGTAATTATACAAAAGCTTGGGAATCTCAGCAAGAACAATATGTTTTACATAGGAACCGCTGGATTGACAAAGCAAGTTTATAGATATTTCGTAATCATGGGCGATTCAGTGTGTCTCCTGGCTACGAAACGGTTGGCTGCCGGGTTTTGGCATTTTAGTTGATAATGAAGGTCAAACTTTGATATTATATTGTGTTACGATTATCTTCATGTTACAAGCACATCTCGGAGAATAGTCGGGTTTGGCATTATGTTGAAACATGCTCCGTAGGCGAAATAATTCAAGGAGAGACTTTTGTCACCAACCAATTTGGAATTGTTGCGCCGAAGCTTTTTGTGAGAGCCATGGGATGATTATTTTGCTAGATGAGCTTTTTAAGAAACTTTCGTAGAGAAACTATGGTCTCAAGAAACAGTCAAAGAAATCGACTAATTTTTGTCCAGATAAGAGAGGAAGGCGAAAAGCCTTAATTACCCAACCATGGATTTCATAAGGCCATTGCTGGCGCTTGCTCCAGATTTTAGGAAACGTAACAAGAGACCATTTGTCACTCTTAGCTACGCTCAGAGCCTTGATGGGTGCATCTCGGCGCGTCCGGGGGAACCCTTAGCCTTGAGTGGACAACGGTCACTCCGGTTGACTCACCAACTCAGAGCCTCTCACGACGCAATACTGGTAGGTATTGGAACCGTTTTCTCAGATAACCCCAGACTTAACGTCCGTTTGGTCAATGGGTCCGATCCAAAACCCGTGGTTGTTGACAGCTTCTTGAGGATTCCTCTGGACTGTAACATTTTGACTGAAACATCACGTGAACCCATTATTTTCACCGGCGACGGAGTTGATGAAGATAAGCTCAAAATGTTACGGAAGAGGGGAGTGTTGGTCTTCCAGGTTTCTGCCAACAAAGACGGACTATTAAACCTTGGACAAATACTGGCCATTCTGGGTGATCTTTCTATCAACAGCCTCATGGTTGAAGGAGGAGCACGCATTATAACAAGTTTTCTTAGAGATAAATTGCCTGATTTCATAGTCTTGACGCTTGCTCCAATTTTAGTTGGTGGCCTGAGGGCTGTCAGCGACCTGGGCGAATCAGATCCGCGCCATTTTCTGAGGCTAAGAAATCCCGGACATCGTTGGCTTGGAAAGGATTTGATTCTTTGGGGCAATCTCATGTCTAATTTCGAAGACCAATCCGAATTTCCCGCAGCGGTGGGGGCGAGCCGCTTTTAAAGCGTGACTGACATTTTTTAGAAAGCAGCTGATATAATTTGAGCCGTTCAAGTTCAGAAATTTCTGTCAAGTCAATATATTTTGAAGGCCCTGGTTGCGTGAAGATAAGGGAAGGCGTTATTTCTGGTCCCAAATCGAATGAAGTGGTTGTAAGGACACTGTTTTCAGCTATTAGCGCCGGTACCGAGTCATTGGTTTATAGAGGAGAATGGCCCCAAGAATTAACTGTGGACGAAAGCATCGAGAGTTTGCAACGAGGATTTTCTTATCCTCTAAGATACGGTTATTCGGCGGTAGGTCGAATAACCCAGATTGGAGAAGCTGTATCCTCAGAATATCTGGGGAAGACGGTATTCTCTTTTAATCCGCATGAAACAGCGTTCATTACAAAGACTGAGAAGTTGGTCCTAATTCCGGAATTCCTTTCTCCGGAGGCCGCCTGTTTTCTGCCGACCATGGAAACGGCTGTCAGCCTTGTCATGGACGGTGAACCTTTAATAGGAGAAGTAGTCGCCATCTTTGGACAGGGGGTTGTGGGGCTTTTGACCAATGCCATCTTGTCAAGGATGAATCTGGCCAAAATAGTAACCTTTGATAAATATAAACTTAGAAGGAAAGCTTCTTTAGGCCTGGGAGCGGATTTGTCTATAGACTCTACCACCGATTTTGGAATCGACCGTTTCGAGGGCTTTTTCCAGAATTCATTGAGTAATGATCATAGAGCTGATTTGACATACGAACTTTCCGGTCATCCGGATGTTTTGAATCAGGCAGTCTTGATAACAGGCTTTAACGGTAGGATCGTCCTAGGTTCTTTTTATGGTTCCAAAAAAGGTGACATTCAACTTGGGAGTTGGTTTCACAGGAGCAGAATAAAGCTTATAAGCAGTCAAGTCAGTTCAATAGCTCCTCACTGGAGTGGGCGCTGGACGAAATCAAGACGATTGGGCTTGGCTCTAAAAATGATAGAAGAAATCAAGCCTGAGAATCTGATTACACACAAAATAAATTTTTGTGATGCCGATAAAGCTTACAGACTTGTCAATGAAAAACCGGAAGAGGTCCTTCAAGTCATCTTCAGTTATGAGGAAACCTAATGAGCTATCATGCAGGAGACTCAGTTTTTACGGTAGCTGTTCAAAGGAATTTTGTCGCCCATCATTTTCTCTTTGGAGGTGATTGGGGTTCGGAAAACGAGATTCACTCTCATCAATATCGCTTGGAGGTTCAACTGGAAGGCAGGGAACTGGACCAGCACGGGTATCTGGTCGACATTGTTGATATAGAAGGTTTGCTCGATAATCTAGTTGGAAATTTTCGTGACCGATCCTTGAATGAACTCCCGGAATTTATAGGACTGAATCCAAGTATAGAACACTTCTCCCGGATTTTTTGTGAAGCTTTCTGCGACAGTCTGGAAGCCCCTAATATTTCAGCGGTGACTTCAATAATCTGGGAAAATGACATTGCGTGGGCTTCATACAGAAGAGAGCGTTCTTGAGAGTTGGCCTTGTAATCTACGGAAGCCTGGACATTCTCACGGGTGGTTTCATTTATGATCGAGAACTGGTCGATTATTTGAGGGGTGAGGGAACGTCAGTGGAAGTATATCCACTTCCTTGGCGTAATTATGTGGCTCATCTGACAGACAATTTTTCTTTTCGATTCATAAAACAACTGAGAGATTCGAAGGTTGACATCCTATTACAGGATGAACTAAACCATCCGTCCTTGATCACATCAAACTCGCTGTTTTTAAGATCTAGGGAATTCCCGGTCGTTTCCATAGTTCATCATTTAAGATCCAGTGAATTGCGTTCGAACATCGCCAACCGGTTATACCAGAAGGTAGAAAAACAATATCTTAAATCTACCGACGGGTTAATATTTAATAGCCATACGACTCGAAAAAGTGTTCACAATATTGGGATAAAAAACAAACCATTTGTTGTTGCTCACCCAGGCAGGAACTTTGAAAACCCGGGCGTTGAGCGCGGGTTTATTCGTGAAAGAGCGGAACAACGCGGGCCTATAAAATTGCTGTTCGTCGGCAGCCTCATTCCCAGAAAGGAATTGCACACTCTTCTGGAGGCCGTGTTACAAATCCCAAAAAATAAATGGACATTAAAGGTGGTAGGGAGTCTTGAAACGGATAAACATTACGCCCAGTCAGTCATAGGGAGCCTGAAGCGTCTCGACTTAGAAAACAACGTGGAATTGTTGGGCTCTATGACCCGCAAAGATCTGGAAATGGAATACATGAAGAGTCACGTTCTTGCTGTTCCGTCTTCTTACGAGGGTTTTGGTATTGTCTATCTCGAATCCATGGGATTTGGATGTCCATCATTGGCTACTACCGCTGGAGCCGCCCACGAAATAATAACAGATGGACTGAATGGTTTTCTTGTCTCCCCGGGGGATACCAACGCTATTGCCGAAAAAATAAGTCTTGTGGCCGATGATAGAAAAGTCTTGGCTCAGATGGGGATTGCCGCTCTTGATCGATTTACCGCTCACCCGACATGGCGGCAGAGTTGTGAAAAGATCTATGATTTCATGAAGGAAATGGTCCACACTAATCATGTTTGATGAATTCGATTACTCGTTTACACGATATCTCTCTGCAAAAAAAAGCGTTGATGACAGGGCGTTGAACCGCTGTGTATGGGATAAATTCCAGGAGACCTTTGCAACCTTCGGCAGGTCAAAATCCCTGAATATCCTTGAGATAGGGTCGGGTATAGGGACTATGTTTGAGCGTTCGATCCAATGTGGGATTGTGAACGCCGCTCGATACACTGCGCTGGACGCAATGCCGGAAAACATACTCGAAGCAAAGATCAGGCTTCCTTTGTGGGCAAAAAGACTTGGGTATTCAGTTCACAATATATCTGAAAATGAGTTGAGATTTCATGGTTCCGGAATAGATACGACAGTGGATTTACGGAGAGGCGATTTCTTCGAATTCGCTGAAAAGTCAAAGGGTCTTGAAAAGTGGAACGTGATAATGGCCAACGCTTTCCTCGACTTGGTAGATGTTGGAAAAACCCTGCCGATTATGCTGAATCTATTGAAACCGGACGGATTGTTATTTTTTACAATTAACTTTGATGGAGTCACCATATTTGAACCGACAATAGATCGTGATCTTGATAGCCTTATCGAGCGCTTGTATCATCAAACCATGGATGAGCGGATTATAGACGATAATGTTTCGGGGGATAGCAAAACCGGCAGGCATCTTTTTGAGCACGCCAGAAACAACGGTCTGGAAATTATGGAAGCCGGGTCTTCAGATTGGACTGTATTTGCGCGAAAAAATGGCTACCGAGGGGACGAAGCCTATTTTCTTCATTTTATAATCCACACTATGTATATCGCGCTAAAAAACAGACCGGAAATAGACCAGGATGAATTCAGAAACTGGATTTTGAAAAGGCACTCTCAGGTTGAACAGCTAAAATTGGTTTTTATGGCGCATCAGATTGATCTACTTTGCAGGAAATAAACCGGATAGTGGTCCGGCAACATCTTAGGCGTTTAAGATTTGTTTTCAACGAAATCTTGTGTCGGATCTCTTGGTTCTGGCCTCAAGTTGCCTTGCTGTAAGCCAGCCGTCTTTTGTTTCATAACGATTGTCAAAACTCGAAACAAATGGTTTGATGTCCAAAAGAGGTGTTTGGTCCAGAATATCCACATCCTCTATTATCAATCGATTTGCCTGGACTGAAACCAGTTTCACCACAGAAATCCCTATCGGGTTGGGCCTATTGGGCGCCCTCGTTGAGAATACACCGTGAAGTTTGTCCTCCAGAAAGGGTTTAATCAGCAATTCCATGCCCTTGCAAAGATGTAAATGATAGATCAGGATTAAATGTGAATAGCCGTCAATGTCCTGGAGTCCTTTTTCATATTCAGGGAATATTTCAGCTTCGCCGCGTATCCCACCTGCGCCGAGTGGCTGTATCGGCATTCCGTCAATCTCTTTGAAAGGCGATTTTATGATGCCTATGGGACAATATTTTATTTCTATGGTCATCTTCTGGCTCATCGTGGGGACATAAGAAAAGAGGCGTCTGTTTGACGCCTCTTTTCGTGAGATCGCTATAGAGTGCCTGCAATAACGAGACGCTGGATTTCGTTAGTGCCCTCGTAGATCTGAGTGATCTTTGCGTCACGCATCATGCGCTCAACCGGATATTCTGTGCTGTAACCAAAACCTCCCAAGACCTGAACAGCCTCAACTGTTGTCCACATGGCGACATCGGAACAGAACGCCTTAGACATAGAAGAATGTCTTATTGTTTCAGGTGGGATCTTGGACATATCTTTGGCCACCTTGTCCAATAGTGAGCATGTTTTCCATAGGAGTGCGCGCGCAGCTGTTGTCTTCATAGCCATGTCGGCGAGTTTGAAGGCTATGGCCTGATGCTTGATAATGGGCTTTCCAAAAGCGACCCTTTCTTTTGCGTATTGAGTGGCGTATTCGAAAGCGCCGGCGGCGATCCCCAATGCCTGGGCAGCGACAGAGGGTCTACTGAAATCTAGTGTTTTCATCATGATATGAAAACCCATGCCTTCTTCTCCGAGAAGGTTGTCAACAGGGATTTCAACGTCTTCAAAGACCAATTCTCTGGTGTCTGAGGATCGAATGCCGAGTTTGCTTTCTTTTTTCCCTATTGTAAAACCAGGCCATCCTTTTTCCACTATAAATACACTTGCCCCTTTGTATGGCGCCACATCCGGGTCGGTTACTGCGTAAATGCTGAATGTGTCGGCTATTCCACCGTTGGTAATCCACATTTTGGAGCCGTTAAGGATGTATTTGTTCCCCTTTTTTACGGCACGCGTTTTAAGCGCCGCCACATCGGAGCCTCCCTTAGACTCCGTTAATCCAAATGCCGCAGTCTTTTCGCCACTGGACAGAGGTGTTAGATATTTTTCTTTTTGCTCGTGGTTTCCCGCAAGAATGATCGGGAGAGTTCCAAGTTCCTGAACCGATGGTATAAGCGCCACAGACGCGTCCGCTTTCGCCAGTTCCTCTACAACGATGCAGTGAGCCAACATGCCTGCTTCCATTCCAGCGTAGGCCTCAGGAAAATCTACACCCATCAGTCCGTTTTCTTTCATGAGTTCGAGCATGTCGTAAGGATACTCGCCCTTCTTGTCTCTTTCTTCGGCCGCTGGGGCGACTTTCTCTTTCGCCAGACGCCTCACCATATCCTGAAGCATTTGTTCTTCTTCAGTAAGTCCGAACCTTTCTATTTCTTCCATTTTCCCTCCAGTAATTGCTTCGATCAATTATGTGTAATCGTAAAAACCTTTGCCACTTTTTCTGCCAAGCCGTCCTGCTCGAACCATCTTCTTGAGTAATCCAGGCGGCCTATACTTTGGATCCCCGAATTCTTCATAAAGATGTTGTTGGACATGCAGCATAGTGTCCAGGCCAACCAGATCGGCCAAAGCAAGTGGCCCCATGGGATGATTGGCGCCCAGTTTCATCCCCTCGTCAATCTCCGCCGCAGTCGCCAAACCCTCCTGAAGGACGAAAATGGCTTCGGTGATCATAGGCACTAGTATTCTGTTAACTACGAACCCCGGGGCTTCCAGAACCTCTATAGCCGTTTTGTTCATTCTGTTTGCCACTTCCTTAGTGATCGCTACGGTTTCGTCCGAGGTCCCGTAACCTCTTATTACTTCCACCAGTTTCATCACTGGCACAGGATTAAAGAAGTGCATTCCAATGAACTTGTCCTGCCGTTTTGTCGCCCCCGCCATTTCGGTTATGCTCAGAGCCGATGTGTTGGAAGCAAAAATGACCTCAGGGGCGGCGAGTGAATCTAATTCACTGTATACTCTTTTCTTGAGATCCAGATTTTCGATTACCGCTTCAATGGTCATGTCCACGCCTTTTACCAGATCTTTCAGCGTGAGACACGTTGAAATTCGGCCGCGAATCTGCTCGGCGTCAATTTTAGCGATGACACCCTTGTCGACCATTCGTTTAAGATTTTTTTCGATTGTCGCAATGCCTTTCAGAATAAATCTTTCCTCAACATCCATTAGATTGACTTCAAAACCGCATTGAGCAGCCACCTGCGCTATGCCGGAACCCATTAACCCTGCGCCGATCACACCGATTCGCTTAACTACCATCTAAAATTCTCCCTTCCCAATGGGAATTATCAGACTAGACGATCTAGAAATTTTAATAAAAATGTTTACCTTGTTTTTAAAAATTTAACAGAGAGAAACCGTTTGTTCAAGAACTTCCGGCAAATTTGGAACAGGTGGTATTCACTCTTCGATTGCCCGACCGCAACCCGTGTGTTAACATTTATGAACTTGACAAGTGGGTAAAAATTCCTGGACGAGGAGGATTGGATGCCAAAGGTCGGAATAATAGCCGTGGGACAAAGCGCATTTGTCCGTTCATATCCTGGATCAATTCGTGAACTCGCTTTTGAGGCGTTCAGAGACGCGCTAAGTGGATCGGGCATTAAAGCTAGTCAAATAGAAGCTTCTTTAATTTGTTCAGCCCCGGAGTATGATAAACAAAGGACTCCCGCCGGTTTGATAGCTGAATATCTGGGCCTGAATCCTCAACCAACTTTTTATGTGGAAAGTGTATGTTCGTCGAGCTCAAGCGGATTGAGAACCGCCTATGCGCTGATAGCGTCCGGGCTTCACGACGCAGTCATGGTGCTGGGTTTTCAGAAAATGTCCGAAATATCATCGGCTGAGTCTCAGGAAAGAATGGGCAGAGGCGCCGACATTCAATGGGAAGCGCCGTTTGGTACCATGATGCCCGCATATTACGCCATGTATGCTAGAGGGCATTTTACAAAATACGGAACAACGGAAGAAGACCTAGGATTGATAAGGTTGAAGTCTTCCACTTACGGGGTGATGAATGAAAAGGCCGTGTTTAGGAAATCACTCACTCTGGAAAAGATTCTTGAGCCAAAATATATTGCCACGCCTCTTAAAATGATGGATTGCTGTGCAAATGCTGATGGATCATCATGCGTAATCCTTGCCTCCGAGGAAAAGGCCCGTGAATTGTGTGAAAAACCTGTGTGGATCAAAGGTGTCGGTATGGCCACGGCTCCGATTAATATGGCGGGAAGAGACTCTTTTAGCGGTCTCAAGTGCGCGCAATTGGCCGCTCAAAGTGCTTACAAGATGGCTGGAATTGGCCCAAAAGATGTCGATGTGGCCGAAGTTCATGATTGTTTCACAATTGCCGAAATGATGGCCTATGAAGATCTGGGTTTTGCGGAACCAGGGCAGGGAAAAGAATTGATAAGAAACAAGGAAACTTATAAAGAGGGCCGAATCCCGGTAAATGTCGATGGTGGGTTGCTTTCTAAGGGGCACCCAATCGGGGCCACTGGAGGATCACAAATCAGAACAATAGTGTTGCAGCTCAAGGGAGAGGCAGGGGAAATTCAGGTTCCCAATGCAAAAATAGGGCTTGTTCACAACATCGGTGGCGTAGG
>JAZDKD010000090.1:0-3399 GCA_043803345.1 Pseudomonadota bacterium | reverse complement strand
CAGCAGGTGTATAATAAATCCAGCTAAACTGTCATAACCCTCTCGAGGAACTCGAACTTTAAACAATTCTTCAAAATCATCCAAATTGGCCCAACCGCTAACAAGATAGGAACCACCTTCCTGAAGGACAAAATCGTCTTCTTCAGCGTCGTGTTCATCGCGGATTTCACCTATGATTTCTTCAACAATATCCTCAATAGTAACCAGACCTGATGTTCCTCCGTATTCATCGACTATCACCGCAAGATGCGAGTTCTTGCTTCTCAATTCGTCCAGAAGATCCTTGATACGCTTGGTTTCCGGAACAAAGAAAGGATCACGCATTATTTGGGGGAGGTCAAAATCTTTGGAACCGTTTACCCAGTATGGCAGGAGGTCTTTGGAGTTCAGTATGCCCACTATTTGGTCCACATTTTCTTTGTAGACAGGAATTCTGGAATGCCCGGATTCAATTATCGTGTTCAAAACAGATTCCAGGGTTGAATCTAATGGAACGGCCACTACATAGGTCCGGGGTATCATGATTTCGCGAGCAACGGTCTGGTTGAGGTCAAAAATACCCTCAATCATCTCCCCCTGCTCGACATCTATTAAGCCGCGTTCTTCACTTTCGTCAATTACTTGCTGAAGCTCTTTAGGGATTTTGTCTATCCCTATCTTGTTTTTCAGCCAGCGGACCAAACCTGGCGGTTGGTACGGTGATTCATCCAATTAAATTAACACTCACTTTCAAACAAAATTTTGTATCGACATTAATGCCGAACAACCCCTGATTAAAACAAATTTGAGATTGAATCAAGTCTTAACAACGCCACAACCAAGTGTCAAGCAAACATTGAGCAAATTTCCACAAGTCTTCGCTCCACATCGACTGACAAGTAATGACACAAATTTTTAATCCAATGGAACATAACGAAAAATCCAATGAGACTAAAATTCAATATCTTCAGGTGGAGTAGCCAAACCATGACCTGGAATAAAAGGGATTGGAGCTACAGGGAAACCGCGAAGCCACCTGAATCCGCACCTCAGAACACTTCTAACAGGAGCCGCCAGCAAGAATTCCTGCGGGTCAGCGGTTTTGACTTCATTTTCAAGATTTGAAGGGATTACCTTTATACAATGTCCCATGTCGGGAGTGTAGACGTAAAAGGCTCTCAGATCATAAGGGATGAAACCCGGGTAACCTTCCGGATGCAACTGATGCTCAGTTTCAATCTCCGGGTTTAGGAAACTTCTTTCGACCGTGGACCACAAAGACTGCTTGGGATGATTTTCAGCGCAGAATTTTGCTACGGCCCTTTCAAATTCTACTTCCGTCCAAGGATTAGATCGATCCAGGAGCCTCAACAGTGAGGCGAAGAATTTCTTGAAACTGTTAGTAGTTCTGAATTCCGACAGAGCCGAATGTTCATCACACAAATGAACCTTTAGGTGATCCTGTTGTGACATCTTCTCAAACGACGACGGTCCATCCGGAGCATGATAATTCCACCAAATATCAAATATGTGCCTGTCACTGTTGTTCAATTTCAGCATTGTCAGCACGAGCAGCACTCTATCAAACTGGACCAGTCCTCCTCGCTGCAGAACATCTTTCAGGGATGACAGGTCCGTGCTATCTTCAACGGGGCGTGCGAAAAAACCAATCGACTGGAAGCTATCGTTTGTGTCCCGGAAAAGTGCTTTTACACATTGACCAGGAACCAGGCGAATGTCCTCAGCGCTGTGAATTTCCATGCAGTTATCCTCAGGAAGAACGAATAACAGATAAATGTTCATCGGTCCATCCCCTTGTCAAAAAACAAAACATTAAACCATTATTAAAACTATTGACGCTAATTATATAAAATGATAAAAGAATTTTAAGCAAAATGGAGTAAAAATGGAAGAAGGTAAAACTACCTGTGTGACTTGCGCATGGCGCTCTACGTGTAACAAGAAATTCCAGGTTGATGGTTCAACTACGACCAGATGCCTCGATTATACGCGAGACCTCATGTTGGGACGCCTACAAAAGACTGAGAATGAACAGAAAGAGCCAGAGAAAGACTCTACAAATGAATGATTTAATAAAAGATTTGATTCGAAGGATTATTTTTGAATCTCTGGTCAAGGCATTTCCTGACACCTACAGTTTCGAGGACAGGGCTTTTGAAACAGAAATCGAAGTTTCGAAAACAAAAGATCAGCGTTTCGGTGATTATGCGACAAACGTTGCGTTAACGCTGTCCAAAAATCACAGGCTAAAACCCAGAGATTTTGCTCAGAGGATACTGGAATGTGTCTCTTGGGACGAGAAAGTGATTCAGGAATTTGAAATAGCAGGACCTGGATTCATTAACTTTACAATGTCGCTTGAATTCTGGAGAGAAGCTCTGCAGAAAATTCATTTTCTGAAGAAGAATTATGGGTCCATGGAATCCTCCGGCCAGCCTAGAATCCTGATTGAATTTGTGAGCGCTAACCCGACTGGACCTTTGCACGTAGGGCATGGTCGTGGCGCAGCAGTGGGAGATAGCCTGGCGCGACTGTTGCGGACTCGCGGCTACATCGTGGAAACTGAATACTATGTCAATGACGCCGGGAACCAAATGAGAATTCTCGGGATGTCACTGCTCTTGAGATATTGGGAGCTTATCGGAAGGTCAATTGACTTTCCGGACGATCACTATCAGGGCGATTACATCATAGCCCTTGCTCGGGAATTGATTGGAACTAAGATTGGCGAGCAACTTGAAAGCCTTCCCGAAAAAGAATCGTTACCTTTGGCGTCCAATTACGCGAGTAATCGGATACTGGAAGGGATCCAGGAGGATTTGAGAATCTTTGGTATCAGTTTCGACAGATATTTCAGTGAAAAGAGTTTATATGCGGAAGATGCGGTCAAGAAGGCTATAGATGAATTGAAGAAACGCGGAAAAATCGAAGATCGAGAGGGCGCTATCTGGTTCAAGATGGTAGGAGGAGAAGATGAAAAAGACCGGGTATTGGTAAGGGCCTCTGGAGAACCGACATATTTTGCCGCTGACATTGCATACCACAAAAACAAGTTTGATCGAGGGTATGAAAAACTGGTCGATATCTGGGGATCTGACCATCACGGTTATGTGCCAAGAGTAAAAGCGGGCCTTGATGCCATGGGATATGAGCCTGAACAGCTTAGGGTAATGCTTGTGCAGTTTGTAAACCTTATACGGGATGGAAAAAAGATTTCGATGTCAACGAGATCGGGAGAATTCGTAACTCTTCGAGATGTGCTGGACGAGGTTGGAAAAGACGCAGCGAGGTTCTTTTTTCTCACAAAAAGAAGCGACAGCCATCTTGATTTTGATCTTGACCTTGCCAAGAGTCAATCAAGAGATAATCCGGTTTATTACGTTCAATATGTTCATGCCA
>JAZDKD010000089.1:0-2521 GCA_043803345.1 Pseudomonadota bacterium | reverse complement strand
ATGGACTTACTTTTCTTGGTTTGCAGGGAATGATAGATCCGCCTCGTCCGGAGGCGGCGAGCGCCGTTGCCACTTGTAAGAAAGCTGGAATTCAGGTGAAAATGATCACCGGAGATCATGCCTTGACGGCGGCATCGATTGCCGGCCAGCTTGGCCTATATGATAAACTGGATGAGGTATCAAAACGAGCTTCGTTGACAGGTGTCGAAATTGACAGGCTTTCCGAAGGGGAACTTGTTGACGCTGTCGGACCTACCGCTGTCTTTGCTCGAGTCAGCCCTGAGCACAAACTTCGCCTCGTACAGGCGCTTCAGGAACGTGGAGAGGTCGTCGCCATGACTGGCGACGGAGTGAATGACGCTCCAGCGCTTCGACGCGCGAACATTGGAGTCTCTATGGGAATGGGCGGGACTGAAGTAGCCAGAGAGGCCTCCGACATGATTCTGACTGACGACAACTTCGCCTCCATTGAGGCTGCGGTCGAGGAAGGACGGGGAGTATTCGACAACCTCATGAAATTCATAGTTTGGACTCTCCCCACTAACATAGGCGAGGGATTGGTCGTCATGATCGCCATTTTGCTTGGCGTAAGTCTTCCGATGCTGGCCGTTCAAATCCTCTGGATCAACATGACTACTGCGGTATGTCTTGGGATGATGCTCGCTTTTGAGCCCAAAGAGTCTGGTATCATGGATAGGCCCCCTCGTGACCCCGACGCTCCGATCATCTCTCGTTACTTGACAAAACGTATAGCATTGGTTTCATTACTTTTATGCGCCGGGGCATTTGGCGTTTTCGAATGAGAACTATCCACTGGCGCCACGGAGGCGCAGGCTCGCACTGCTGCGGTGGCTGTCTTCGTTATTGGCGAGCTTTTCTATCTTTTCAATTGCCGCTCAATGAGTCGCTCGATTTTTCGACTGGGCCTGTTTTCAAACATATGGATCTGGGTGGGCGCAAGTATCATGGTTTTATTGCAAGTTCTCTTCACGCACCTTCCGGTAATGAATTCCCTGTTCCATTCGGCCCCTATTGGCGTAGACTCTTGGGCAAAGGCAGTAGTGGTCGGGTTAATCATTTATATTATTGTCGAACTTGAGAAATTTATAGGAGCGAAATTTGCCGTCAGATGAAAAAAACAAAAGGCGCAAATTGTTATTCCAAAATATACAAAACATAATACAACGTCTGATTTACTTCTAACAAAGCAATTTTTAGTGATTCCGATTAAAGAAATTGTCTTCCTTGCAGCGATCCAAGTGTCCGTGATATTCTGCCACCAGTGTGGCAGCCCATCCCGTCAGACAGGCAATGTCTTGGTGGGAACATTTTATTAAAGACCCGAATCAGATGATCACAATCTCGCGTATTATTTCGATTTAAGGCCTTCTTAGGAAGCTCAATTGACTTTGTTCCGTCCGTCTGTGAAAATTGACATCTGACTTGTGAGAAACTGTAATGAGATTCAGATTGACCTTACTGGGACGACTTTATAGCTCACACCTGGCCGTTCTTTTGTTGTCGGTTTTGTTTTGCGGTTATTTTGCCGGCACGGGTCTCAAAGAACTTCAATTCAATTCCGTTCTAGAAAGCCTCAAGAAACAAGCCCAGATGGTTGGAGAAATTTTGCGTCCTCGTCTTTCCGAGGGGAACACTGTTTTCATAGATTCGTTTTGTGATCAACTTGGGGCAAATACCCCTTTCAGAATAACGGTATTGGCATCAGACGGTTCTATCTTGGGTGACTCAGAGGGATCACCGGAGAAGATGGAAAACCATGCTGTACGACCGGAAGTCAAAGAGGCCATGAGTGGACTAATTGGCTCGGCTACTCGCTATAGTTTTACGGTAAACAAAGATTTAGTTTACTTGGCTTTACCCATAACACAGAACGGCAAAGTTATTGGAATCGTAAGAACATCCACTTCCATCGAGCGTCTAAGCCACATCCTCAATTTTTTTTATGGAAAACTGGCTATCACTATTGTTCTCCTGGTGATTGCAGTGGGGGCGTTGAGCTGGATAGTTTCCAGGAGAATCACCAAGCCCATAGCTGAACTCAAAGAGGCCGCAAAGTGTTACGCTAATGGCGATTTCAACCGAAGGGTCAACCCAGGCGGGGCAGCGGAGATCCAGGAATTGGCCGCAGCCATTAATTCCATGGTTGCAGAGCTTCGCACTCGTCTCAATACAATGACGAGGCAGCGCAATGAATTGGAGTCCCTGCTTAGTGAAATGGTAGAAGCCGTAATAGTCGTGGACACGTCCAAGAGAATCGTGCGCATGAACCATGCTGCGGAAGAAATTTTCCATACCACTTTGATCCATGCTGCGGGTAAACAGATTCTAGCGTCCATCAGAAACGGCAGTTTGAATGACTTCGTTGCCAGGACTCTCTCTAACTCACTGCCAATTGAAGATGAACTGACTGTGATAGGAAACCCTGACAAAATCCTACAAGCCCATGGAACTTTGATCTCAGACACCCAGGGGATACCTATAGGGGCCCTTATAGTGTTAA
>JAZDKD010000088.1:0-3025 GCA_043803345.1 Pseudomonadota bacterium | reverse complement strand
GCTTCCATTTTTCAAAGTTGATGTCCAAAAAGTGGGGTGAGCCTTTAGTGTGAATTTCTTCGAACTTAAACGTCTCAAAAGGGAACGACTCGTTCGCCTCCAGTTCAGGTGATAAACCCAGCTCTATTCGTGACTGATTTGAAAAGACCTGTGCTAAATGATAAACGAATTCACGATATTCAATTCGCTTGAGAGGTTCTTTATAGTAAATGCCTTCAAGCATTATAGTATTAGCAGTAGCTAGATCAAAGAAATATCGAGACAATAGTATATTATATTTACTTACAGCTAAACCCAAATTTACGATAGTATTGTGATATTCAGTATCTGGCTCACCCCTGAATAGTAACGATTTAGCTTTGTCCTTATCGGATATTGTTGTCCAATAATATGTGTTGAAAGCTTTAATATATGCTTCTCTTATTGAATTAACAGCCTCGAGCTTCCTTTCCAAATAAAACTGATGTTCTATCTGTTTCCTTTTGTAATCCTCAAGTGCAAGATTGAAACCAAACCCTATAGCAACCAGAATTAACCCAATTAGCAGTCTATCAATAATTAGTCTAACTAATTCAAGCTTGTGTAAATACTTGGCTTTCTCTTTTTCGGTATCTAAGTCCATTTCGGTTCCCATCTTATATCAAGGGAAAGCAAGGGCTTTTGACACAATATTGTTTCAGATTTCATGAAATCCTGCAAAATGAAAGAAGTGATTAACATGTGATAAGGAGACTTATGAGTCGAGAAAAGCCCAATTCGCGGAAGGCTGACCATCCTAGATTCTCCGGATATACTGCTAACGTCTGAATTCAGCGGACGGCAAAAAGCGTAGCTTTTTGGCGTCCGCTGGAATGATGGGTTAGCCGGCTATGCGATGCTCGCCGCCGGCCATGTTCAACTCTTGCGAGACGCGCGCGGTGTCGATGTCCTCAGGTAACGGGCTTTGGCGATGAGCAATGTCGATGACAGCTCTGACAAGCTGCGCACGCTCCCCGTTGACTTCATCCCAAGTAAAAAGATATCCGGTCGCTTTGCTTCCATCGGTATTCACGGTAACGACTCTCAGATCGAATACCACATCCTGATTGGGGCACATCCGGGCGACGTCGTCGTGGATGCGTTTTAGGTCGACTTTGATTGAATCGCTCCACTTAGCGAATACTCGAACGGTCAAGAATCGAGGTGGCTTCTGTCCTAAGGACGACAGACCATGAAGATGCTCTATCTCATCAAGCGTGCGACGCAGATGCTTCTCCTTGAATAGATGATTTATCGCCCAACTACCGTCGACGTATCGCAACAGCGAGACGGCTAGGACGGCAAGACTTCGGAGTTCGTCTGCCGTAATTGTGACTTCCGGGCCGATGGTGCTTGACTTCGAGTTCGAAACACGTAGCGTACCGTCGGACGTTTTGAAGTGGCGAGCATGGATGATAGTACCTCGGAGTGGTTCAAGATGCTCGTAGAGCCCGATTAGGCGATCCCGAAGCCAAGTTCTTGACGCGAAGAAAGGGGGGAACGTTACTCCTTGCTTCAAAGCGGCGATCTTTTGGACGAATCTGTAGGTCGATGAAGTCCCGTTCCGCTCAAGCACCCATTCAAGTAGCATGTCGAGCAGCTTGAAGCTAGTGACGAATACTAGAGGCGCACCGGCCTCTAGGAACCGAGGGCGCCAATCCCCGATGATGATGTTTGCCCGGAGGAAGCCGCTAAGCGCTGGAATCGTCCCGCTCGCTGGATAGACCATTTGATCCGGCCAGTCCACAAGAACGGGTGATCCCGCAACATCATACACAGCCTCCAATAGCCAAGACTCGTATTGGGTGCGTGCCCGTAGGTCTTCAAAAGATGCTTGGTCATATGCGGGTATCGAGCTCATAAGCGTGCCTCTCCCGTCCGGCTAACGGCGGGCATCAGCGGGAGCCTGCTTTATTGGCGATCCGCTGAATGCCCTGGTTATGCTCTCGTCAATACTTGGGAGTGTTTGCCACCTTTCCACCCCGTGTTCGATATCTTGACAAAGTCCGAACATCCGCACTTTTCGCAATGCAGTTTAAACACCAAAGTGAACCCATACTTGGCCTTGCTCTTGCAATCGGCGTTATATTCGTTGGTCGGTTCCTTGGCGTGTTCTCCATACTCCAAAATCCTCATGATCTCCCGATCAGGGCACTTCGGGCAGAAGAAATAGAAATAGTCAGTGACATCTGTTGCACCCTCCAACCGGGCATGGGTGATTTTCTCAGAACCATGATATGGTCTTCCGTTATTGAACTTGGGCATTTCATTCCTCCTTTATCTCATGCATAACGTGCCGCTCACCGGGAGCCGGATTTATCGGCGATCCGGTGGAGCGGGTGGTTATGGCCTTCAGTCATCTGGAATAATCCAGTATTTCTCGATGATCCAAAAAGGCTTTCCATCAAAAACCTGCCGAAAATCATTGATCAATCTTTTGTATTCCGATCTGGTAAGCTTTGTCCAATTGATTTCCTTCCAGCCTGCCCTATTTGGGTGCTCGATGTTCTCATCTTTGGAGATATTCTGAGAATTATTCTGTCGATCGGAGGATGAGCGACATCGGAGAGCTTATTCTGATCGTTTTGAACGACGATCATTGACTTTATGTAGACGGCTAACAATTTTGCGGCGCGCCCGTAAGAAGCTCCCTTGATCTTGTCTTTTTCCCAAGTCTGCAGGATTGATTCGCACCAGGTTTCATGGCGCTTGTCGAAGTTGTCCTGAGACAAGCTTCTTCCTTCATTGTTCTTTATGAATTCAACCACACCTGATTTCTCTAGCGCGTCCTTCAAAACCGGACTTTTTACAAATCCTCTCTGAACGGCCCGAGCCGCGCACCATACAGCAAAGTTGTGTCGATGCTGAAAATGAGAATATGTCATTTTATTATTAGCCATAACGACCAAGCTCACCGGCGGCAATGGAGCGTAGCGGAATTGCCGTCCGGTGCAGCACCGTGTTGGGCATTTTAGTCATTAATGAATTCTTCAAACATTCTGTGAAA
>JAZDKD010000087.1:0-3682 GCA_043803345.1 Pseudomonadota bacterium | reverse complement strand
ATATGGAGGCCTTCAGGGCACACTGCCTTGCATAGGCCACAGAGACTGCATGAGTTGATGAGCTTGTTTCCATGACGTTGGCCCATCACAATTGAGAGATTATTGTAAATCTGTCTGATGTATTTCTTTGGATAACTTTTGAAGGACCTGAGGAATTCACATACCTTCACGCATTCCATACACTCGCATTGGAGGCATCGTTTTGCCTCCTGAACCGCTTCCTCAACAGAATATCCCACACTTGCATCTGTTACGGGGACTTCGAGAAGGGGCTCAATCCCTGCCGTGGCAGTGTAAAGTCGAGTCTCGCACGGGCCTTCATTCTCCCTGGAAGCCGTGAGAGAAACTTTCTGTAAGAACCTGTCGATGGAGATCGCCGCTCGCCGGCCATGAGAAATTGACAGAATAGGTGAGCGGTCTTGATTGCCCAACACGAGACTGCCGCCTGCAAATGTTCCTTGTAGGCTAGTTTCAAGCGTGTCAGGATTGATGAAAACGAGTCCGTCGTCATTTAGTTCCAGACCGATCTGGAATCGGCTCTTGAATCCCGACCCCAGGAAAACAGCCTCAAAATCTTTCAGGAGGTCGTAAATTGATATATCTTTGCCTACGGGGCTGTTAAAGCGGATTTCCAAATTCCGCTGCGTCAACACTTCGAAGTCCGTAAGAATTACATCACGAGGAAGAACCGTTTCAGGGAAATCCCATAGACTTCCTCCCATCCTGTTCTCCGCTTCGAAGACTACTACTCCATGTCCTTTCTTTGCCAAAAACAATGAGGCTGCTAGGCCACTTAAGCCAGCGCCTACAACCGCTACCCGTTCCTTCCTGAATAAGGGGGCTACCGCTTTGCTTTCCGCAAAAGATGCCCATGTCATGACAGCCAGCTCCAGGAAATGAATTGAAACCGCCGACCCTACTTCTCCCCGCTTGCACACTTTTTGACACGGGTGTTCGCAGACGCGACTTATGATACCTGGAAAAGGAACTGACTTTTGGAATATCTTAAAGGCCGCGTTAAAATTTCCGCTTGTCAGAGCGACTATCATCGCTCGGACATCTACGTGCGCCGGGCATGTCGCGCTGCACCAAGGAGCGCATTCTTGAATGCAAAGGTTTTCGAGTTTCCGTAGTTCCTGTTGATCCATTTCGGCAATCTGCGACAAAGAATCTTGTAGATTAAGATGTTTCGGGGAAACCCTTTACCAAAAAAGAGTTTCCCCTTAAAATCGTCGAATGGTCCCCGCTTACTTGAGACCAGCCAACACCTTTTCCGGCAGCGCAGGTAATTGCCTGATGCGAACGCCCGTGGCGTTGAAGATAGCATTGACCACGGCCGCGTGTGGTGAGGTCAACGGGAGTTCGCCAACTCCAGCTGCGCCGAACGGGCCGTTTTCCCTCGGATTTTCAACATATATGATTTCCAGATTGTCGGGTATGTCTTTTGCGAAGGGAAGACCGCAGCTGATAAGATTCGTATGCTTGGTCAAGTCCTCGAAGTCTTCCGAAAGGGCCAGGCCAATTCCCTGAGCCACTCCTCCGTAGATCTGGCCATCCACCACAAGCTTGTTGTTGATCTTTCCAATGTCTGCGACAACGGTAAACTTTTCCACCTGTGTCTTGCCTGTCTTGGTATCAACTACTACTTCAGCCATGAACACGCCGTACATATAAACTGGAAAGGGGCTTCCCTGTCCGTTCTCATCACATGGAGCGCACATTGAAGCAGTCCATTTTCCCGAGTATTTCAAGGGGATGTTTTCCGCAGTCATTTCCTCGTAGGTGCGATATGAGCCGTCCGGTTTCCGCATTGCGTTTAAGAGCATATCGCAGCCGTTTTTGATTGCGTTTCCTGTCATCACTTGCTGACGGCTTCCACCGGATGGCCCGCTGTTAGGTGTTGTAGCAGTGTCGTTCATGATTAGCCTGATATTGTCAGGACTGACACCAAGAGGCCGAAGGCCTTCATGACAGGTTCCCAAGGCGCCGATGTCGGCTCCCTGTCCATGATCTTCCCAAGAACTCCTCAATATTACACCATCCGGGGCAAGCTCGACCTCCACTTCGGATGAATCTGGGCCGTCAAGACCGCAGCCATATAGGCCAATTGACACTCCAACACCTCTTTTCCGTTCAGGTGTGGATTCGTTCTTGGCTTTTTCAAGGGCCTCCTGATAGAGAGGACGGAGCTTGTCAATCATCTCCGGGAAGCTGAAGACCTCAGGTATTTGACCAGTCGGTGTGGTGTCTCCAGGTCTATAGACATTGAAATATCTCAATTCCAGCGGGTCCTTCCCCATTTTCTCAGCAAGCTCATCCATGAGACTTTCGGAGGCAAAGAAGCTCTGAGGAGAACCATATGCCCGGAAAGCAGAGCCCCATGCGTGATTGGTGCATACTGTCCGGCCAAGTCCTCTTATGTTTGGAATCCCGTAACCTGCGCCGATGAACTGGGCCCCGCGGACGGTCAGCAGGTCGCCAAACTCCGAATAAGGGCCATGATCTACTATCCAGTCACTTTCCATAGCGATGATCTTACCGTCTTTGTCCGCCCCGTATTTTAAATTAACGAAGAAAGGAGACCGCTTCCCGGTGTATGTAATATGCTGATAGTAATCGTATTTCAGGGCCACGGGCCTGCCGGTGGCCAATGCCGCCACGCCTAGCATAGCCTCCATTGTCGGGCTGAATTTATAACCAAAGGTGCCTCCGGCAGGGTTCTGAACCAGCCTCAGTTTCTCCGGTTCTATTCCCAGACCAGGACAGATCATGGCGTGATGCAAATGGATACCAATACTTTTTGAATGTATTGTGAGGCGTCCTTCCTCATCAAAGTACGCAAACCCGACATCTGGCTCCATGGTCAAGTGGGGTTGCCTCTGCAGATAGTAATCACCCTCCACAACATAAGCGGCGGATTCCATCAGAGGCTTTGTGTCTTCACCTTTGGCCCGCTTCTGCTCATAGTAAATGTTGGGAGTTCCTGGGTGGATCTCAATTGCATCGTCGGCCATCGCCGCCGGTGCGCTCATGTAAGCTGGAAGTTCCTCGAGCGTTACCTTAACTTTTTCCGCTGCAGCCCGCGCATTTTCTTCAGTGTCGGCGCACACGATCGCTATTGCATCGCCAAACTGGTACACTTTTTCATCGCACAAAATCGGTCGGTCCCAGCCATCCCCCTTGTTGGATGGAAAAGTTATGAGGCCAGTAATTCTGTTTTTCCCTTTAACGTCTTTGTGAGTAATCACTTTCTCAACGCCAGGCATTTTTTCTGCTTCGAATGTGTCTATCGACAATATCTTGGCATGAGAGACTTTTGCCTGAACTAGAGCGAGGCTCAAGGTTCCGGGAGGCATCTTGCAGATGATGTCAGCTCCGTAGTCGATGGTCCCAGTGACTTTTGCAATTGCGGTAGGTCGGGGATAAGTGGACCCCCAGATTCTGCCATCCGGCGGGAGTTTGAAGGCTAACTCCGCTGCGGTCATTTCTCCGCGAACAACTTTCGCAGCGTCTATAACAGCATCTACCAGTGGTTTGTAGCCTGTGCAGCGGCAGGCGTTTCGATTCTTTTGGAACCAGTCCCTTACTTGCTCTCTCGTGGGGTCGGGGTTCTCATCGAGGAGAGCCTTGGAGGACACGATGAAGCCTGGGGAGCAAAATCCGCATTGAGCCCCGCCATGAA
>JAZDKD010000086.1:0-3142 GCA_043803345.1 Pseudomonadota bacterium | reverse complement strand
CAAAACAGTTTCAGGCTTTCCTGATGCCTGCTGTGCCATGGCTTCTGCAACAAAAGCGGCCAATTTCTTAAACTCGAAGGATGACTATCATAAGGCCTATTTTTTGTCAACAACAAAAATGTCGGCCGTCTTACCCTGACGTCTTTTCCATTTCGTAATGGCAACCAGGAATTGGACACGTTCAGAAATTGGAATAAAGACCTTTGAGGACAGGCTACCCACCCGTACTCATTCTCACGGAACGATATTTTTCTCCATAAAATTGCTATTGCAAAAAGCAACAAAAATATATAGAGGGATAATCAAGCTTAGACAAATTGAGTAAATGTAGAGGCTGTAGCTCCTTCCCTGTTTGGAGGGCCTTACGATCAGACTAAGCCGCCGCTGAATGGCAAAATTGTCGCTATCAGTCAGTGGGAGCTTGATGCGGCCCCGGAATCATTCTTTTAAACGCAAATCTTCAGTCAGTCTTGTTCTTACGAGATGCGGACTTAAATCATTGAAAATTTCACAAAGTCCCTCTCAGATTGACGATATCGATTGGAGAGCGGGTTGGTAGAGTGATCCAACACCCTCTTTTTCACCTCTTCCTTCCTGAACTCCGCACATCCAAAACATCTTAAGGGAGTCTATATTACAAGCAGAAGTTACCGGACAACAATCAATCTAACATTCTTGTTCGGTAATTCTCACGTATGACAGTTGGAGGTCATTATGGATTATCGGAGGCACTTCGCTCACCATTTTTGCAGATAGAAATTCCCAGTAACTTTTGGCTCGGTCGAAGTCTCCAGACATCGCCCATATAAGTAAAGAGGGGTTATGATGAAACCACTTCGTACGATCACGTTAGAGGAATTTCCCCGGCGATTAAAGCTTACTACTGAAGAAACGGACAAACGATTTGCTTTTTTCTTAGGCGCAGGAGCCTCCGTCTCATCAGGTATCCGTGCGGCGGGCGATCTCGTCAAACTCGACTGGTTACCTCGGCTCCGAGATGTCTCTGCGCCACACCGCAAGGACTTGAACATATGGGCAAAGGAGGAATTTCCGGACTACAATTCTGAGCATCCCTCCGCCATATACGGGCCTGTGATAGAGAAGCTTTTTCTTTATCCTGAAGAACGCCAGCGCGAGATAGAGCACCAGTGCGAGGGTAGGTTTCCAAGCTTCGGGTATGCTGTTCTGGCGAGCCTGATGGCTCTCGAAGGTGGCCGTTTCAGTGTTGCTCTTACTACTAATTTCGACGACTTGATCGCAGACGCGCTTTACCTTTTTTCTCAGGCGCGGCCTCTCGTCATCCATCATGAGTCTTTGGCCAGCTACATTCGACCTACACGCACTCGTCCGCTCATAGTAAAGCTGCACGGAGACCATCGTCTTTCTCCTCACAACACTGCCATCGAGACAGAGACGCTCAAAAAGAGTATAGAAAAACAGGTTCGTAATCTCTTAAACGATCGAGGCCTGATCTTTATCGGCTACGGAGGCAACGATAAAGGTATCAAGAAAATGTTAGAAGATTTGCCCAGTGAAGCCCTTCCATTGGGGGTATTTTGGGCAAGCCGCGAAGAACCAGGAGGCCTTATTCGGCCTTGGCTTGAATCGCGCGGTGCTGTTTGGGTTAAGAAGGGCGACTTCGATGAGGTCATGTTATTGGTCAGAGATGTGTTCAATCTTCCCCACCCAGACCGCAAGCGATTCGAGGAAATATTTTCTAAATATACAGAAACGTATGATACTCTTTCTCGCCGGATCATTTCACTCTCCGATACCGCCCCTGACGCTCCTGTTTTGAAGGATGCCATTAAGCGCACCGATGAATCCTTCTCTGACGAGTGGGCAGTCATAACGATGGCAAGGCGACAACAAAAGACAGCCCCTGAACAGGCGCAGACTATATATTTAAAAGGGTTGGAACAGTTTCCGAATTCTGCTTCACTTCTCATGGAATATGCCAAATTTCTCGCAGATATGCGAATGGACTATAACAAAGCTGACAAGTACTTCCAGCGCGCCCTCGTTGTTGACTCAAACAACCCTGTCCACCATGCAAATTACGCACGTTTCCTCTCGGATTTCCGAAAGGATTACGATGGGGCCGAGAAATATTACCAGCGCGCCCTCGCTGCCAACCCAAAACGGTCTATCACTCTGCGAAGCTACGCGAATTTCCTTTGGAGTATTCGAAAGGACTATGACAAAGCTGAGGAATATTCCCAGCGCGCCCTCGCTGCTGATCCAAGCAACTCTGCCAGCCTTATATATTATGCGAATTTCCTTTGGAATATTCGAAAGGACTATGATAAAGCTGAGGAATATTTCCAGCGCGCCCTCACTGCAGATCCAAACAATGCTGGAATCCTTGGAAACTACGCGACTTTCCATCATGCCCAAGAAAACTTCAGCAAGGCTGAGGAATATTATCGGCGCGCCCTTGCTGAAAACCCGGCGCTTACTGTCATCCTCGGAAACTACGCAGGTTTCCTGCTGGCTAATGGGCGACGTCAGGAAGGATTGAAGACTCTGGAGGAAGTGTTGCACTCATCTGATCTACCGCAACAGCCTACCCTGGAGGTCGAGTGTTGGTTTTACGCCTTGGCCCACCGTTCACTTGAAGATCAAGACGAGGCCCTACGAAACCTGAAGCGTGTACTAATAGCGGGAGCACGGTCGCCTGAATGGAATTTTAAACCAAATATTCGACAGGCCAAAAATGAAGCGAAACCGGATGTACCTTGGCTGGAAAAATTGGCAGCTGTTATATCAGAGGGGGCCGACATTAGAATATTGGATGAGTGGGCCAAATGGCCGAAAAACTGACACTGCCGCGATTTACGGAGCCCTGCTATATTTCAATTAATAATACTTGCGTCCAAATCCTACCCAAAAGCGAATAGTAGTAGAGGTGTACATCTTGAAATTTTCACAAACTCCCTCTCTGATTGGGGACATCGATTGGCGCCGGGTTGGTAGAGTGACCCAGCAACCTCCTTTTTCATCTCTTTCTTCCTGAAGTCCGCAACTGGACATTTTGGCAAAGAGTGCTTGATTTCTATCGGTAAACCTCAATGGTCTTTTTGCTCTTGACAAAAAACTTCCGTTTTAATACATTCAATTCATCTCAAAACGAGTTCTTGGT
>JAZDKD010000085.1:0-4420 GCA_043803345.1 Pseudomonadota bacterium | reverse complement strand
GAGGATCTGTCCCTAGTACGAGAGGACCGGGATGGACGGACCCCTGGTGTTCCGGTTGTCGCGCCAGCGGCATAGCCGGGTAGCTACGTTCGGATCGGATAACCGCTGAAAGCATCTAAGCGGGAAGTCGACCTCAAGATTAAATATCCCGGGCTTAGGCCCCTGAAGACCCCTCGAAGATGACGAGGTTGATAGGCTGGGTGTGGAAGTGCGGTAACGCATGGAGCTTACCAGTACTAATAGGTCGTGCGGCTTGATTCCCCCAAAAAATATGTTGTATCCTCGATCTCCTATTTGGTTGATATATACGCCGACAATTTATGTCGGCATTGCTATCATCCTTTTGTTTTCAGCTTCCCGGTGACTATGGCGGAGGGGAAACACCTGTTCCCATACCGAACACAGAAGTTAAGCCCTCCAGCGCCGATGGTACTGCGTTGGGTAACTGCGTGGGAGAGTAAGTCGTCGCCGGGATATCCTTAGCCCCTGTTTCGCTCAAGCGAAATGGGGGTTTTTAATTTCTCAGACTTAAACTGTTCAGCGGAGGTTTCTTGGCTATGGCGCCTTTGTCTGTTGGGCCAGGCGATGATGTGGACGCTTGGTGCGGAAAATGCCTCATGGTGATGAACCATCGAATAATTGCCGTTGTTGGCAGTCAGATTAAAAAGGTGGAGTGCCTCACCTGTCATGCCATTCACGCGTACAGGTCAGCACCAGGGACTAAACCGGAAAAGGTTTCTTCAAGAAAATCTCCGGATAGTGGAACTAAGTCCGGTAGCGGACGAACGCCACGTCAGTCAAGAGTCGAAAGTGAATGGAATGTATTTATGTCAGAAATAGATCCAGATCAAAAACCTCGCTTATATCGAGTTTCTGAGTCGTTCATGGTGACTGAATTTGTAGAACATCCTAATTTTGGAATAGGGAGAGTGTTAGAAATCACTGGGAGGGAAAAGATGGTCGTCATCTTTAAAGAAGGTAGAAAGACTCTTATTTGCAATCACGGCGCAAAAGTCTCTTGATTTGGCTTTCTTCCAAGTTTTTTGATTTGCTTTTTTCTGCGGCGGACGCTACAATTAGTATGTTCGGGAGTTTTTAATGAAGAAATCGTTAATTACGTTAGTGATAATTTCCGTAGCAGTCGCTGTATGTAGTTTCTCATCTTGGGCTGAGGATTTTCCATCTCAAGCCCCTGGTATTTCCCAAACGCGGACACCTCCTCCGAATCCCGCCCAACCCTTTGATGGTTATGCGCCCCCCCCGCCTATTCGACACACCTGGCCAGGAGGCTACAAAGTGATATTCCATGAAATGATGAATACTCTAATGGAACATATCGTCGGCCATTATTAAGCTCCTCCCGGTAAAAATCGTGGTTTCGCTCATTATATTGAAGTTGACGCGTTGTGGAACGATGAAACTTTGATGGTGTTATTCGCTCCATGCCTCGTGAGCACTGAAAACTGACATTACAGTATGATCGTGAATTAAGAGTTCAACGTTTTTTTACCATCAAGGCAGAGTCTTGTTTTCGATCTTATCCCGATATGAATCTTTTAGCTCTGCGCGGTCTCTTAATACAATAGAGCTTTGTGGAGGTAAAAAAATGGAACAAAATACTATAATTCCGGAAGAAAATTGCGGTTCTTTTGTTAGCGACGGAGTCATAGGACCGGAGGCCTGCCTCGGTTGCAACCAAAAAATGGAGTTGACGTTTGAGGAACAAGGAATTCTTGATCACCTCAGAAGTATCAAACAAAAGGCCAGGACAGCGATAGCCGTTATCAAAGATATCGAACAGCGAAGATTCAACCAAAATATGTCTGATAGTGTGTTTATTGAAAATGAGTGGCTGAGACTGTCCCGGGAATTGGAGGACCTGAGGTTGCGGTGGGCAGAATGGTCACGGCGGTTGGACGACGCAACTGAACGGAAATGGATCATGCTTGGACATCGGAAACCGAAGGCCTCATTATAGATTTTTGCAATAGGCGTTGAGGACAATTAAATGTTAAAAGACCAGATCGCCTCTATTACGCT
Organism: Pseudomonadota bacterium; assembly: GCA_043803345.1. Classification (GTDB taxonomy): domain Bacteria; phylum Desulfobacterota; class Desulfomonilia; order Desulfomonilales; family Desulfomonilaceae; genus CAJBEZ01. Next base: position 2,380 of record JAZDKD010000085.1, on the reverse strand, counting down.
GCCGGCTCAAGGCAATTTCGTATCTTTGCTCAAGCCTTTTGTAAAGTCTGTGGCCGAATCCGTCTCTCTGGGTGAACAGGACTCGGTTGAACTGGGGGATCTGGTTCACAACGTCGCAATGCGATTGGTGAATCTTGATACAGACCTGGATAGTGACCAAGCAGTAACCTTAACAGTTTTTATTCGAGGAGCCGAACTGGTAATTGCCATTCAACACAAAGGGACGCCTGTGGAAATTGGACAGGGTGAATCAGATCAGTCCTCTGCTTTTACCCTGTCCATTCAATCTCGAGCAATCGATAGCGTTCAGCTCATAAATCTTGGAAAATCAGGTCAGAGGCTCGAATTATCCAAATACATTGCTTACGACAAATTGCCTTCCATCACAAGTCGCAAACCTCAGGAATCTAGAAATCTCAACGCAGAAGGAGCTGAAATCAACCAACCTATCGAGATTAGGTTAATAAACTCGTCTGAAGGTCTCAAACTCTCACGTTGTTTCTACAGGGTATACGGCTATACTTATGGTCCAAGTTACGTCTATGAGCCTGGGCTTCTTAAGTCTTTAGTTGAATCAGGCATTCTGGTATCGGCCGTGGCCGTCGATTCCCGAGGAGAATTTCTCGCCCATGCGGCGATAGCAATTGAAAAACGGAGACCTCAAGTTGGTGAATTGATTTCTCTCGCCGTCGATCCCAACCATCGTAATATTGGTCTGGCCAAGAAGATGCACTCCTACCTTTTGGAACAGGCCAGGGAAAGAAAACTGAAAGGGCTTTTTGGAGAGGCTGTCACACTTCACCCTTACAGCCAGCGTCTCTGTTTAGCGCTTTCAGGTAAAGAGTCCGCCATGATGCTGGGTTATATCCCCCAAGCTAATTACAGGCAAATATCGAAAGGAAGTTTTGCGAAAAGGCAAATGGCGATGGTTTATTTTTTTAACTTGTCCAATGAGGACAACGATAGGAGAGTCTTCGTCCCTGGTAACCATTCATCCATGATTGAGAAAATATACTCGCATTTAAATCTTGAGAGAACTCTATCATCTGAGTTCGTGCTTCCTGATGTAGCCTCGTGCGGAGACACGGCTTTTGATTTGAAAGTGAACAATGATATCAAGGCTGCGGCTATTACCCTCAATGTATACTGTCCAGACACAGTTAAACTAATTGAGTCCAAATTGAAGACGCTTGTAGAGTCGGGCATAGACTACGTATACCTCGATCTACCAATGTCCAACGCATTAACGCCATATTTCACAAAAGAGTTCGAGTCGGTTGGTTTCTTTTTCTCGGGCATAATACCCTATTTCAACCAGGGGGACTCGCTGCGCTTGCAATTTTTAAACACCTCCCAAGTTAATATTAACAGCGCGGTAGTGTTTTCGGAATTTGGCAGGGAAATTTCTGACTATGTCAGATTGATGAAGAAATTCGCTTCAGATTTTTCAACCTCGGAGAGTTGAAATTCATTCACAAGCCTTCCTGATGAGATCTAATTACACTAACGATCAGCGATCTTGAACCGGATTTTCGTTGCGATTACGCCTTATATTTTTTTGATACAATTCCTTCCAATGTGATAATAAGAAGTTGAGTATTGTTCCGATTGCGTAAGCAAGCTCTTACCTTTATAGACAGTGTTTGACATGAATGAATCAGCAAATGAGCATCTTTTAGTGCTATACAGAGCGAAAAGGGGGGACACACAATGGCTAAAGTATTAATCGTTGACGACGAAGAATCTATAACGAGTTTACTGCGACAGGCCTTTGACATGAACGGTTTTGAAGTTATCGAAGCCTCTAACGGCATGGAAGCAGTCCGGATATTTCGTGAAGGCGGAATAGATCTTGTGATCACGGACATAATAATGCCCGACAAGGAAGGCCTGGAATCCATAATGGATTTCAAGGAAATAGATCCAAATGTGAAGATCATCGCCATGTCCGGAGGAGGAAGACTCGAGCCTCATTCATATTTACAAATGGCTGCAAAATTTGGAGCGAAAAAAGTCTTTCAAAAACCCCTGTCTATATCTTTGCTAATTGAAGCCGCAAGAGAACTGATAGAATCCGATTAGCCATTTGTTGAAATGGCGTATGATTCAAAGACGAAGCTGAGTTTTTGAAGGTTCCTTAAGATTCAGGTGTTAAATCAATAGGGTCCTGGGACGTAAAAAGCTGAGTCACATATCCATTGAAAAATCCTACCCCAATTCTGGAAAAATTCGGGTTAAGTATATTCTTTCGGTGGTTCTCGCTAGTCATCCAGGCTTTCACCATCTTACGCGCATAATCATTTCGTTTCGATGCTTCTGATGGAAGTCGGGCGCTCGACCAAAAGACATTCTCGCCGACGATAATTGGAGGAACGAAACG
>JAZDKD010000084.1:0-2558 GCA_043803345.1 Pseudomonadota bacterium | reverse complement strand
AGCGGCGAAAGAAACGTTGGTGCTAGTGACCTTACCTAAGAGGAAGACAGCGAACCCAACAAATGTGGTAATTCGAGGAACATCAAAACATTCTCTTCAAATGCGTCCTCAGATCAGACTATTGTCCGGCAGAACTCCAAGACCCGGCAGTTATGAAGTCATGTCAGGCATGAACATATCAAAAGGCATTGAGGGAGCCTCACTCGGTGACACATTGAAATTGGGAATGATTTCCTGGAAAGTGGTCGGGATTTTTGACCCTGGAAACACCGCATTTAATAGCGAATTATGGGCTGATTGCGACCAACTCATGTCAGCTTTTCGTCGCAACAGTTATTCGGTGGCAATAATGCGCGTCCCTGGACAACAGAAGTTTCAACAACTTAAAGAACGCCTTGAGACAGATCCCAGACTAAGCATACAGATAAAACGGGAAATAGATTTCTACAAGGAGCAGTCTGAAATGATGTCCAAATTCATAAGGCTGCTCGGATTTGCCATGACTCTCTTCTTTAGCGTAGGAGCTGTGCTTGGGGCGATGGTCACAATGTACTCAGCCGTAGCAAACCGTACGCGAGAAATCGGAACTCTTCGGGCTATTGGTTTCAGCCGCCAAAACATATTGATAGCTTTCCTGACTGAATCCCTTTTCCTGGGTATTCTTGGAGGATCACTGGGAACGCTTGCCAGTTCCTCTCTTCAGTTTCTTACGATATCGACACTAAACTGGGAAACTTTTTCAGAGATAGCGTTTTCTTTCAGACTGACCCTGCTGGTGTTCATCAAAAGCATGGTTTTTGCCATAGCTATGGGGCTGTTTGGGGGAATGCTGCCAGCGATTAGAGCATCTAGATTAAAAATCGTCGACGCGTTGAGATAATAATCTCCACTCACTATCTGTTTGTCTGTTTGCCCTGGTCAGCCCGTACGTTTGCCGCTTTTTTTCTGGCTTCAGAAATCTTCCACTGAATTATTGATCGCCATTTTGAATCCCGTATCAATGGAAGGGCGCGGTTGTATACTTCAAGAGCCTTTAAATGCTCATTTTTGCTTTCGTAGAGGCTGGCTAAATATTCCATTGCCAGATAGTAATCGGGTCTAAGTTTTAGAGCCGTTTCATAGTCACGTATGGCGTCGTCAACTTTATCAGTCATCTGATAGGCTGAAGCTCTCTGTAAATAAAAACCAGGGTTGTTTGGGTTGAGATCGATAGATTTGTTGAACATATCAATTGCCAGAATCCAATCTCTTTTCATGGAAGCTACGTAACCTTGACGGAAATAAGCCTCGGCGTTTGAACACCAAGAGCTATGGGGTAAAACGATCGAAGCCAAAGTTAGAATGATAAGACATTGAAAAATTCGCAGTCGCATTTCCATACTACTCATCCTCAAGAAATTACAACCCTATTACCTTATCACAAATCACTACCCATGACAATTTTACAAAGTTAGCAGCGTGCGGATGTTTCACCAAAATACCTCCAGTTTTGTACTATTTCACAAGGAGGTAATAATCCACCGCAAATCAATTTTCATATAAATTAAAGTATTGAGAAGAAATAATTATTTGTAATCTCAATTTTACATCTAACTAGCCATTTTACAAAAGCATTATGTGCGAAAAATTGTTCACTCTTCATTGCTGCGGCAGGGACGCCCGGCTCTACTGGTGTCATCTCGAGCGAACCTTGCGTGCCACTCGCTGTCATCCAGCGTCTCCCCGGGGTCGAAATGACATGGGTTTGGCCGTCGGCGTCGGGGGTGCGGCCGAAACGGCGCATCCCGTTGAACTGGCTTCACGATGAAGTTCGTTACCTATTTGCGTTTATCACCGGGTAAGCGCCGAAGACCCGACCCTGGGTCGATAAAGCATCTGGCCCCTGATAACGTCCCCTAAATGGGGTTCCCGTAGCAAGAGGACGGGAACACCGGAAGATGATGAAAACCGGATTCCAAAACCTCTTCGACTATGTGGTTATTTTCAGTCTTTCAGACATTCAGGCAGTTTTCACCTTTTTTGCGCCTTTGTCCTCAATTTCACGAATCTGTGATTCAGGGTGATTTTTTCTAAAAGCCATTACAAGATCTATAGCGTCACGGTGATACATCTTGGCCTGGCCCTGAATAGACTCCCTCCGGTCGAAATTAATTTTGCCTTCCCGTCACTCTTCATCAATAATCTTCCGGATCATCTCGAGGAGCTGGCTCGTTTCAAATGGCTTACTGATGAACCCCTTCGCCCCCGCTTGCTCCAGCTCACCACCCATACCCGGTGTGGTATGTCCAGTGGCAACAAGAACCTTGACGTTTGGGGCTATGTACTGCAAAGCGTCAAGGCATCGTCTCCCGTCCATCTCCGGCATCAAGAGATCCAGGATGACCAGCGAGATTTGTTCCCGATGTTGTTCATAAAGATGTAAATATCCACGTGCAGAGCACGTGGCTTTCTCTTTGCCCCCCATAGGGGGGCTAAAAGCTTGCCCCCTGAAGGAGGCAAGCGTAGTTGTTCCCGAACGTCGAGTTACAAATGCAGTTGTTCCTCACAACGCTCTTTTT
>JAZDKD010000083.1:0-2223 GCA_043803345.1 Pseudomonadota bacterium | reverse complement strand
ACATAACAATTCACTCCAGCGGACGGTCAAAACGCCGCTGACCTTATCGTTATATTGCTTTCTTAAATCTTTTCCACCATTCTTGTTTAATAAAATAATTTGGTGGATATTTTTTAGGTAAATCAGCACAAATTGGGCAATCATAAATCTTAGGGGCATCGCTATTACACATCGGACAAAATCCCCATATCCATCGCCAGCGACCTAAAAGCAATATAACAAGTCGCTGGAGCCGACGTGAAATAGCTCTGATTATTTTATTTTTGATCTTGTAGCACACGGCTCACCTCAGTCGTTGGGGGTATAATAATTATGACCGATAGTGCTTCCCTCAAGATTCATCGGGCCTCGGAACACATCAACGAGTTGAACGCATTGTTCCAGAAAAATAGCCCGTTCACATACATTCTCGAAACAAATACAAAGATTGGACAACGTGCCACCTTCGCAAAAAAGAATGAAGCCGTTATACAAAGGGCCGCACTTATTTGTGGAGATGTTGTTCACAACCTTCGCTCCGCTCTCGACCACGCCTATTGGGAAGTTGTTTCTCCTGTCGCCACTACAGAAAAGGAAAGGAGACTTTTGCAATTCCCCTTCAGCGAAACCGAGGCACGGCTTGATGAAACCATGAAGACGCGACTCGCCGATAGGGTCTCTCCATCCTTCTATCAGGCTCTTATTGACTTGAAACCCCATGGTGAGCCTGGAGGGAACGAACTTCTCTATCTCATCCACAAGCTGGATATCATCGACAAGCACAAGCTTTTGATCCCAACCGGAGACTACACAAAGATTTCCAGCGAAATTCTTATCAAGCAGGTCCCTGATTTCCCCAGAGGACTTGTCAATTGCGGCTTCGGCCAGAACAACAGGGACGTAGTTTGGAACATCCCGCCTATGAATAGGGCTAAATGCCAGGTGGCGAAGATTCCTGATTCCGGAATACTCGAACAAGAACTTAATGTCCCCGTTGATATAGTTTTCATAGTCGCAGGTACGATCCACTTTCGCCCTGTGATTCCAACGTTCCACAAGCTTATTGATGTCGCCGAGACCACTATTCTCATTATTAGAAATGCGTGAAACAACCCTAATAGAAATCATGCACCAGACCCCCAACCAATCATTCGAGCGGATCGCCAAGGGCTCCCGCTCAATTCTACGTTATAGGTAAATAATTATAAAAATAAGATGTGGAGGCGCACGCTTTTCGTGCAATATAGCCTCCCTTTTCCAGTTCGCTGGAGAAAGGAGTACTATCATGAGTAAGCCTATAGCTTACATTATGCACGGGCGGCGTAGTTCTCACGGTGAAAACGCCAATCTGCCCAAAGCCATGCGAGCTTAACCCAAGCTCTTGTCTTAATTCTTGGCTAAGGGACGTGTTACCATGTTTCTCGTGAGGCTTGGGTACTTGTAGCATACTCTGCGCCTCCCTTAAATTTAAAACTATTAAATACATAAATTAAAAACCCTATAACCAGTCAATCAAGCGGATGGCTCACAGCCACCGCTTATTTCTACGTTACATTTGAAAGAAGACAAGAGATGCAGGTAAATACTCCGACACGAATTGGGCAACTGACATACGCCGGCGGCTTATGGTAGGCAGACGATCTAGGGGACGTTGATGAAAATAATCACTTTACATCCCTTGGTAAATGTGGTAGAAGGTTTTTATGCCTCGGCAAGCGAGATTAGACGGACCTGGGATACTTCACCATGGACCGAAAAAACGAAAACTGGGGTCAGGTCTTTAATCTTGACATTTGATGTGGGGTGGTGTAAGAGCATTGTATGGCGAGACCGTTGAGGATTGAATATGCTGAGGCCGTCTATCATGTTACCTCCAGGGGTAATGCGAGGAGGTCTATTTTTAAGGATGACAAGGATCGAGCAATGTTGCTCAATATTTTGGAAGAGGTGAATGATCGGTATCATTGGCTCTGCCATGCTTATTGTCTTATGAACAATCATTATCATCTGGTTATCGAAACACTGGATGGGAATCTTTCAAAAGGGATGAGGCACTTAAACGGTGTTTATACCATGCGTTTTAACAGGCATCATGGGAGTGTTGGGCATGTTTTTCAAGGAAGGTACAAGGCTATTCTTGTTCAGAAAGAGAGTCATTTGCTTGAGGTCTGTCGATATGTGGTGTTGAACCCTATTCGGGCCAAAGCAGTTGAGGTTCCTGAGCGATGGGGATGGAGCAGCTAT
>JAZDKD010000082.1:0-3327 GCA_043803345.1 Pseudomonadota bacterium | reverse complement strand
AATTCCTTGAGCAATTCTTTTTGACGTTCTTTTGACGTAAGTTTTTCTTTAGGCATGGCGTTCCAGTTCCATGAACCGTCTGACAAGATTGGCTTCAAGTTTTGCGACGGCTGACTGGGCTTTTCTCTGATGTTCATCCAAAACGCTGAATTTCATTTCAATTGTCTTTTTCAACATGCCAAGATCAGCGCCTGCAAACGCGTTTCCGGTCGAGACGACAACTTCCGGTCCACATTTCACTAGGATCCCTTTGTCCACAGCTATAAACTCTTCCTTCCCTCCTGTAGAGACGTACGACATCACTCCTGGGACCAAAGCTGAGACGAAACCTATATGACGAGGCAACAGACAAAATGAACCATTCTCGGCTTCGGCAATTATTTTGATTACTTCTTTGTCAAGCAAGACTTCGGTTGGAAGAACCACTTTAAGTCTCATCACTTTTGAGCCTCATCGACTTTTCCTATCATGTACAGGGCCTTTTCGGGAAATTCCGAGAACTCATCGTTTAAAATTCTTTCACAACCGCCAAGAGCATCTTCGAGACTCACCGCACGTCCAGCCATCCCAGTGAATTTTTCGGTAACAAAGAGAGGCTGAGTAAAAAATCTCTCCAGTCTGCGGGCTCGATAAACGGTTTGGCGATCAGCCTGAGCCAGTTCTTCTATTCCCAACATTGCTATTATATCTCTTAGCTCTTCGTAGGTTGCAAGTGTAGATCTGATTTCTTGAGCTAACTCATAGTGTCTCTTTCCAACTATATGGGGCGCAAGCATTTTCGAGCCGGACTGCATGGGATTTACCGCCGGGTACAGGCCTTCTGCAGAAAGCTTGCGAGACAACACGATTGACGCTGATAGATGGCCGAAGACGTGTACGGCCGCAGGGTCGGTGAAATCATCCGCAGGAACATAAACAGCCTGTACTGAAGTTATTGAACCCGATGTTGTGTTGCATATTCGCTCTTCCAGTTGAGCAAGTTCAGTGGCAAGTGTCGGCTGGTATCCGAGGCGAGATGGGATTTGTCCAAGGAGACCGGAAACCTCCATGCCAGCTTGGATAAATCGAAATATATTGTCTATAAGGACAAACACATCCTGTTTAGTGTCATCACGAAAATACTCGGCCATCGTCAACGCGGAGTGTCCAACTCTGAGTCTTGCGCCTGGGGGCTCGTTCATTTGTCCGAAGACAAGAACCGTGTTCTTGAGAATCCCAGCCTCTTTCATCTCGCGATATAGCTCTTCGCCCTCTCTGCATCTTTCTCCAATACCGCAAAAGAGGCTAACTCCACCGTATCTGGCGACCACATTGTGTATAAGCTCCATTATCAGCACAGTCTTGCCTACGCCCGCCCCCCCGAATAGACCTGCTTTTCCTCCACGTTCTAAAGGGGCCAGAACATCAATTATCTTGATCCCGGTCTCGAAAACCTCTGAAGAAGTATTTTGCTGATTTAACGGGACAGGGTCGCGATGAATAGAACGCAACTCGCATTCTGTAATGTCGCCTTTCCCGTCGATAGTCCGTCCGAAAACGTTGAAAACCCTGCCTCTAATCTTGTCTCCCACCGGTACCTTCAGCGGTTCTCCCGTGTCAACAACGCAATCTCTAACCGCTAGGCCTCTTGTGGAAGTCAAGGCAATGCCTCGGACGGTCTGCGAATCAAGATGACTCACGACCTCCATCACGATGTTCGAATTTTCTCCCGTGAGAAGTACAGAATACAGCGAGGGGAGCCGTCCAGGAAAAAAAGCGTCGACGACACTTCCCCTGATCGAGATTACCTCGCCCTTGTTCGACTCACCGTTCATTAGCAAATTCCCACAGAATACTCGACTTCAGCTCTCGAACAAGCGAAGGATTTTATTCGGAAAGGATATCTCGCCAAGACCAATGGGTTCAGCGTCTTGTTCATTTCTGGTCGAGGCTGACATGCCTCTTAATCGTGTGGATTGGATAAATATCTCCTGGTCTCGGCTGATACCGTAGGCTAATTTCCAGATCCACATCTGTAACCCCCTGAGGCAAAGGGATTTCGAATGTCTCTTCCTTGGGGATGAAGGGCTGAATGCTGGTATCTCGAATGAAACCCAACTTCTTATCAGGTCCCAAGACCATGTGGTTTGACCGGGAATCGGTAGCTTGGGCCATGTATATTTTCGATGTCTGAAATATTTTCTTGCCGGTAGTATCGGTTGCGGTCACATCCAGGACCACTTCAGTCTTGGACGGTCAACCATCCGGGATTCGATGGCCCGCCTTACTTGTGATTTTCGTATTTACCACTACCATCGGCCGAACATCGTCTTCCTTGGGCTGAAACGAATATGTGAGCGTCCTAACCTGCATAGGAAGAGCGTCTTTCAAGCGTTCAGACAATTCGGCCCGATTATTAAAATTCGGGGGCATGTAGTGATCGCCATCCTTCATGTGGCACTGCTGGCAAGTCTCTGTTCCGCCGGAAGGGATATACGCGTGTAGATAACTACCGTAAAGTGTTGCGCACTGCACTGGCGTCTCAAATTCAAGGTTGGGGCCAAGCCCGTGGCATTGCCCGCACATCAACGAATTCTTGAGGAGAGGACTTTTCTTGACAGGGGTCTTGGGGTGATCATCTATGTCTTTGTTTCCATAAATGACATTTTTCTCGGGTCGGCCATGCACAACGGCCTTTTCATTGTGACAAACCAGACAACTGATGTTCAGTTTGCGAATGGTCTCTTTGTCATCTTTCAACACCGAATCCGCTATTTCTGCGGCTACCAGGTCCGTCGCATATTTTATCTGCGGGAAGTGGCATTTGAAACACGGGAAGTTTTCTCTTGTAGCTCTCTCCCCAGGTTTAACAGCGAGTGGTCCTCTTTTGAGATACCCTGTGATGAATATCTGGTCATTAAGACCCATCAGTGGTCGTGCGTGATGTGACTTCTCCCATTGCTCATAAATCTTTTCGTGACATTCTTTACAACTCGAGGAGTCAAACATCTTCACGAGTTCTGCGAGCGAATTGACTTGAGCTTCGGACTCGCCTTTAGCCAGAGCCTGATTGTCCAGATATGGAACGAGAGTCATTCCTAAAAGTATCAATATAACTGTCGCTCTATGAGATTTGACGATAATCTGGAGTCTATATTTTTTGTTCATTTTTCCCCATGCGCCCTATGACCTAAAATCTATTTTCAGTTTCGGAAATATTAATTTTTTGCTTGTTGGATGCTACTATCGTTAATAGAATAGGTCAAAGAAATTTTGAGTTTTCTTGACAAGCCGCAACCAATGGTTCAGCTCTTAAGTCACGGCGAATATATAGTTTCTTCAGGATCG
>JAZDKD010000081.1:0-2856 GCA_043803345.1 Pseudomonadota bacterium | reverse complement strand
CGGAAACCAACGTTATCATGGTCTACTTGGAAGAGATTAGCCGGGGCCCAGAGTTCATAAAGACGGCAAAGCACATAACGTCTGGACATCGCCCCACCCCTATTCTCGTGACAAAGTCCGGGAGAACTGTCGCCGGACAGCGTGCCGCTGCTTCCCATACGGGATCCCTGGCCGGATCGGAGGCTATCTACGACGCCTTTTTCCAGCAGACGGGGATCGTCAGGGCGGATTCCATTGAGGATCTGTTCAACTACGCAGCCGCATTTTCATGTAAAAAAATACCCGCGGGGAATCGTGTGGGCATTATTACCAATGCTGGTGGTCCCGGCATAGTCGCCACGGATATGACCATATCATCTGGTCTGGAATTGGCTAAATTTAGCCAGGAGACTGTGGAAACGCTGGCGAGTCATTTGCCGCCTACTGCTAATACGCTTAACCCTGTGGATGTTATCGGAGACGCCCCGGAGGATAGATATGAGAAGGCTCTTTTAGCAGTCATTAGGGATGAAGGCGTCGACGGGGCTATCGTAATTCTCACGCCCCAATCCATGACCAACGCTTTGGGGACAGCGCAAGTTATTGCCCGGATCGCTGTGAGCACTCATAAACCCGTTCTCTGCTGCTTCATGGGAGTCATCGATGTCTCGGCCGGCGTGAATTACCTACAGGGACAGGGGCTTCCTGTGTTTCGTTTTCCGGAGGACGCTGCTCAGGCGTTTGGAGCCCTCTATCGCTACTCGCGTTGGGTGAATCGTCAATTTCTCGATCAGTTCACGCTGATTCACTATAAAGACCAGGCCGCGGAAATTATACTACGTGTCCTCGCTCAGGGTCGGCCCAGCATGGGTGAGTCAGAAGGAGGACAGATTCTTAAATGCTATGGGTTTGAGGTCCTCCCATCCACGCTCGCCAAGACCAAGGAGGAGGCTGGAGAGTTCGCTGAATCCATCAAGGCTCCGGTAGCTCTGAAGATTGTCTCACCGCAAATTCTCCACAAGTCGGATGTGGGTGGAGTTGTCCTGAACATTAATGACGGCAAGACCGCAATGGAAGAATTCGAGGTAATCGTACAACGAGCGCTGGAACATGTTCCCAATGCGGAGATTGACGGTGTCCTCGTCCAGAAAATGACTGACAGTCAAGGTCAGGAGATTATTCTAGGCATGAACAGATATCCCATGTACGGGCCGCTGCTTATGTTCGGTCTCGGTGGGATTTTTGTGGAAATTTTCCGAGACGTTGTTTTTCGTGTGGCGCCCATCGGGCGCAATGAAGCCCATAGAATGATTAATGGCATCAAAGGAATAAAAATACTGCAAGGATATCGAGGTAAACCTCCCCTGGATGTTGAGACCCTTGAGCGATCCCTCGTCAGTCTCTCTGCCCTTGTGATGGATCATCCAGAGATCCATGAACTCGATATTAATCCGCTAATGGTTTATGAGAAGGGGAAAGGCGCCGTGGTTGCAGATTGCCGAATTATTTTGAAGACGCAAGAGGAACAGCAATCTGCGGTATAGCATGGAGGGCGCCATTTGTGCGGGTAGCGAATGGCGAATTTCAGTTAATAGTCCTCAGAGGATTTCTTTTTAAGCGACTAAACCCTATTTTTCATAAAAGGCGAAAAAATCTTTAGTGTATCCTTTATCATATCGTTTCAAAGTGTAATCAAGTTGCTCCGGAGAGAGTTTGTCATATTTTACAATTTTATTCTCTTCATCCCGGAAATAAAAATTACATACAACGTTGTGAATATTTGCGTCACCGTGAATAGCCCGTTTGCATCCTGCGAGGGCCAATGCCCTGGCAAGGTCTTTGGTGCTTACATGATGACCCATTGCAAACACAAGGTTGCCATCATCCCGGATACCAAAAGCCGTCCTATTTGCCAGATACCAATATTCCCTATCCATCGTACTGGTACCGTCATGGTCGATTAATGAGCCGCCTAGGCCTATTTCAGAATCAGCAATCTTCCCATTTGTTACTATCTTGTCAACGACCTTCCCGTTTTTCAAAATCAAATGGCTCAATTGGCGAGCGTCTTTAACCGCTGACAGCGGAATCTCATCGCTCCATTCAAGCACATCAACCGAGTCATCCTGGTATACGACAAGAGTAGCCATCCCTGGAACCATTGGATAGATAACTGCGCCTCTGAATATCGCTCCAGCTCCTCTCGCGTGTCTTTGCATCCACATTGCATTGGTGATGGCGACGATTTTTGAGAGAGATTCCTGTGGTTCCGTGTGTGAAATATTGCGAATACCCGGTTCAGTTCGACCAATAAATAGTCGGGGTTTGAGACGGTTCATATCAAAGGCGGCCATATAAACGATAGTATTGGGAAATTCTGCGCTGGGACGACAAAATGTTTTGTATGCAAGTGGTCGTCCATCTCCGCCTACCGGGGCGCCCGTGCTCACCCAAATCCCCTCGCCGTTAATTTTGGGCGACCTATATAGCGGGGATATGTCTTTCAAATAGACTGTGTTTCCAGCGTCAACAGAAGGTTCCGCCTTTTTGGGGCTGATGAAATTTTCCTCAATATCTTTCTCCAGATCTTCGTCTTTGAACGCTGCTTTTCCGCTTTCATGATTCTCGGTCGGCAGCCAGTTGAGGACCGAAGAGAGCCAGGCGGGAATCGGCCTGTAGTCACTCGCAGCTTTTTCAGAATCTTCGTAGCCGTTTTTCGATTCAACGCTGACGACTTCGTCCGGCAGCGGCTTGATATAATCGGCCGGAACCATGTTTGGCGCAATTAAAACAATTAATATCACTAGTGTCCCAACGTTTAGTTAAATAGAACCAATTGGTTATCGATTTCAACCTTTTGACTTTTGTAGTCGGGTT
>JAZDKD010000080.1:0-3843 GCA_043803345.1 Pseudomonadota bacterium | reverse complement strand
GCTCCGGTTATGATGATAGGAGAGGATACCCATGGCAATATAATTCCGTCCAAAACCTTGAGCATTATAGAGGGTTATCAATAGGTTAGACTATTGATGGATTTAAGATCCTTGAGGAAATGTTTGAATCAGTTTTTGTTGCGGAGCCATGAAGCTTAATCGTGTTAGGAGGGAACAAGGTGCCTAGGATTTCCATAGATGATCTCAAGAAGATTAAGAAAGAGCAGCTTGGCAAGATGGCTTTAAGGGGAGGCGAGCACCGAGCTAAGGTAACGGTTCACATGGGCACTTGTGGGATAGCGGCGGGAGCACGCGAAGTAATGAACACATTCCGGGACCTGATTGCGGAAAAAGGGATTCAGGATGTTATTCTCACAAACTCAGGTTGTGCCGGTCTGTGTGCGAAAGAGCCAATGATAACAGTAGAGGTGGCGGATTCGGCTCCGGTAAAATATGTCCTTGTGGATAGAGAAAAGGCGAAGAAGATTTTCGAGGAGCATGTTTTGGGTGGGCGTGTTTTAGAAGACTACGCTCTTGCTATAGGTAGTGAGACCATGGCTGTTTGAAATAATGCCCTCAGTCTTGTTTATAGAAATTTTTCCTCCTCACTTTTTAGAGTTGTCGCCTTTTTTGGAGAATAGGTAATGTGTGCGAGCCCTTACTATAGATTGCAGATTATGATGTGCGCCGGAACTGGGTGCATAGCTAGTGGGTCCCTGGATGTTAGAGACGCTTTGGAGCGGGAACTGGCAAAGCGCAATCTCCGGAATGAAGTCCAGATAGTAATGACAGGCTGTAATGGTTTTTGCGCCATGGGACCATTGTTGGTCGTTTACCCTGACGGTATTTTTTATAATCAAGTTAAGCCGGAACATGTGCCCTTGATTGTTGAAGAGCACATCCTGAAAGGGCGAGTAGTAGAAAAACTGCTATTTAAAGACGAAAAGGCCAAGGGGCGAGTGCCTTTGATGAAAGATATCGCTTTCTTTGGTCTTCAAAGACTGATTGTTTTGCGAAATAGAGGTTTGATAGACGCTGAAAATATTGATGAGTATATAGCGAGAGACGGATACGCTGGACTGGCAAAGGCCCTCACGGAAATGACGCCGGAGCAGGTCATAGAAGAAATCAAGAAGTCCGGACTGCGTGGTCGGGGAGGAGGCGGGTTTCCCACTGGCTTAAAATGGGAAGAATGCCGAAGATATGATAATTTTCCAAAATTCACGATATGCAACGGAGATGAGGGTGACCCTGGCGCCTTTCTGGACCGGTCTGTGATGGAAGGCGACCCTCATTCTGTCCTTGAGGGAATGGCTATTTCGGGTTATGCGATAGGAGCTGAACAGGGCTACATTTACGTCAGGGCCGAGTATCCTCTGGCGATACAGAGACTTCAAAAAGCTATTGAAGACGCCAGATCATATGGTTTACTGGGCGAAAACATACTTGGAAAGGGTTTTAATTTTGACATTGCCATAGCGCCAGGCGCAGGGGCCTTTGTCTGTGGCGAATCTACAGCCCTGATGTATTCAATCGAAGGAAAGCGTGGAATGCCGCGAATCAAACCGCCGCGGAGCGCTGAGGCCGGGCTATGGAATCAACCGACGAATCTCAACAACGTTGAAACCTTTGCAAACATCAATCCGATTATTTTGAACGGGGGAGACTGGTTTGCTTCGATTGGGACCGAAAACAGCAAGGGAACAAAAGTCTTTGCCCTAACAGGCGCTGTAGTTAACGTCGGTCTGGTTGAGGTCCCCATGGGAACCACCTTGAGTTCGCTGATTTTTGATATAGGTGGTGGTATTCCCAAGAAACGTAAGTTCAAAGCGGCTCAGATAGGAGGCCCGTCAGGCGGTTGCATCCCGTTGGGCATGGAAGATGTCGAAATTGATTATGAGTCACTTCAGGGTGTAGGCGCCATGATGGGATCGGGTGGTGTTGTGGTAATGGACGAAGCCACCTGTATGGTTGACACAGCGAGATTCTTCACCAATTTCTCGGTGGACGAGTCTTGTGGAAAGTGTGTTCCCTGCCGAGAAGGCCTGAAGGTCATGTTCGATAAATTGACCGACATTGTTGAAGGTCGTGGACAGGAAGGTGATGTGGAGTTTTTAATCGAACTGGGTCATCACATCAATAACACCTCACACTGCGGCCTTGGCAAGAGCGCCGCCAACCCCGTATTGTCAACTATTAGGTACTTCAGAGATGAATATGACGCCCACATAAGGGACAAACACTGTCCAGCCCTTGTCTGTCCGGATCTTATCGATTTTGAAGTCATTGATGAAAAATGCAAGATGTGTGGTATGTGTTTCAAGAATTGCCCCTCCAATGCCATTGTTTGGGAAAAAAAGAAAGTAGCCTGGATAGATAAATCTAAATGCACCAGATGCAGGACGTGTATCATGAACTGTAAATTTGGGGCGATCCGTTAACTTTGACCTGTAAATGTATTGGAGTCATTCCGATTTAAAATTTGGTTAGATTCCGATTCTCACTATCTGATTGCGAGTAATATTCTATGGTTACCCTGACCATCGACGGCGTGAAAGTTACAGTGAAGAAGGGGAGTTCCATTCTGGAGGCTGCCCAGCAGGCTGGCATACGAGTTCCAACACTATGTCATGACAAGCGGCTTATCCCTTATGGATCGTGCCGATTGTGTATTGTTGAGGTGACGAGTAGGGGACGCACCCGGACCATGCCCTCATGTTTCAATCCGGCTAGGGACGGTATGGAGGTATCGACAAATTCTCCTGCTCTCAGATCAAGCAGGAGATTGCAATTGATGCTTTTGTTGAGATCTCATCCGTTGCTATGCCCAAGTTGCGACGCTGGTGGCGATTGTGAACTCCAAAATCTGGTTTTCGAGTATGAAGTTCCTGAGTTGAATTTTGGCCGTCAGTCCCGATACTTTCACGTTGATAACGATTCTCGTTTTATTCGTTTCAATATGAACCTGTGTATCAGATGTGGAATGTGCGTAAGGATATGCGATGAATTACAGGGTCAAAGTGAAATAAGCTTTGTGAAACGAGGCATCGAATCGGAAGTGTCCACTGATTTTGATCGTCCTCTGGACTGCGAATTTTGTGGCCAGTGCGCCTCTATATGCCCTGTAGGGGCTATATCCTCCAAATGGCTTGTTGGAACTGGAAGACGGTTCGAGCTCGAAGATACTTCCACAGTTTGCGCTTTTTGCAGTTTGGGGTGTTCCCTGACTTTGGGGGAAAAGTCGCAAAAGACCGTCTACGTGTCATCACCATCGGACAGTCCTAATCAAGGGAATCTTTGCGTTAAGGGACGTTACGGGTGGCCGATAGTTTATTCGGAAAAGAGGCTGTCAGTTCCATTGATCAGGAGAAATGGCTCACTGGTTGAATCGACTTGGGATGAGGCGGTTGAGGTCGTGGCGCGCGGATTCTCGTCAATCAAAGAAAAATCGGGGCCAGACAGCCTGGCTGTTCTCGGGTCGCAAAGATTGACTAACGAAGAGGCTTACATACTCGGAAAATTTTCGAGAACTGTTTTAGGTACCAACAATCTCGACCACGCGGCAGGATTAGGTTATCTCTCGCTCACTAAAGGCCTGGTCCCCATGTTGGGATTTGGGGCCTCAACCAACTCTATTAGGGAAATTAGAGGAGCTACCGCAGTCCTGCTCTTAGGGGCGGATCTTACTGAAACTCATCCTGTGGCAAAGAACGAAGTGATTCTTGCCAGTTCAAGGATGAGGGCCAAAGTCATGGTGGTTGATTCTGTAAGAACAAAATTGACTGATCGAAATGGATTATTTCTCAAAGTTAGTCTAGGCTTCGAGGATCTTGTCGTTAATTC
>JAZDKD010000079.1:0-5372 GCA_043803345.1 Pseudomonadota bacterium | reverse complement strand
CATGTGTTTGCTCTCCAGCCGATGTTTCGCAACTGCAAGAAAGAACGCACCCCCATAGAGCAGGAAATAGAAAAAATTACAGGCATGGAGAAAATAGGGTTCTACGACGCCCGCATGACCTACAATGAACTGGCGAATCAGATTAAGGCAAAAGCCAAGGAGATAAACTTTGAAGTTGTAGATCTGTCTACGGTTTTTGATAACACTCATGAGTGGGTGTTCACCGACTGGTGTCATCTTACCAATGGAGCCAACTATGTGATCGCCAAGGCATTGGTGAATGAGGTAAAACAACGTATTTTCGGTTTGTCTCTGAACCCTTCCGACAAGATGGTTGAGCCTCCCGATTCATACTTCGCTGATTATTCCAAAGAAGCCAAATTACTGGTATCAGGGAAACCTCGAGATGACGGTCAGAATATACTTAAAGGTTATCCCAGTGACAGAGGCCTGAAAATTGATCCAGTTCCAGAATCCGGCATGGTGATTGATCTAGGCAAGGTGGTTCCTCTTTCTCGATTAAGAATAGTATGGGGGAGTGAACAGTCCGTCCCAAGGTCCTGGAAGCTCGAAGTTTCTGAGGATGGCGATAGTTGGAAAGAATGGCTCAAGGTGGATGAGACAAAAACGGATCCTTACGACCAGTGGCCCGGTTATGAGTATTACGCCGGCGTTGAAACCCCCGCCAGATTCATAAAATATTCACAGGAAGCGACTGGGAATGAAATATACTTGCGGCAATTAAGTCTGTTCAGATAGCTATTAAGAGAAGTGGGTGTCCCGAGTGCGTGTAATTGATTTTCACGTCCATGTTGGCAAACGAGAACATCTTAATACGGCTTTCATATCCTATTTCATTGAGCAATATGGAATGACGGCTCTCGAAGCCATGGATGCCCTGACCCCTGAGAGTTTCTCAGCATTTCTCGATTCACAAAATGTTAGCAAGGCTGTTCTACTTTCCGAATATTCTCCTGAAGTTACGGGGATAGTTCCAGTTGAGTTTACTGTCAATTTCGCCGGAAATAGAGAGAAACTTATACCTTTCGGGTCCATAAACATTAATTCTGATTTGGATACGGGGGCACAGGCTGAACACGCTCTAGCCGCTCTTGGTTGTAAAGGGCTTAAGTTATTACCATCCTACGGATTTTACTACCCTTACGACCGCCGTCTATACGCGGCGTACGAAGCAGCTTCCAAGCTAGGAGCTGTGGTCATGTTCCATACTGGGACGTCATTGTTCCCAAAAACCAGGATTCGGTACGCCAATCCACTTCTCTTAGATGATGTCGCTAATGATTTTCCAAACCTGAACATAGTCATGTCTCACGGAGGCAGACCGTTTTGGTATGCCGAGGCTGAATGGTTACTGAGACGTCACCCCAACGTGTTCGTTGACATTTCCGGGATTCCGCCCTTACAACTGCCCAAAAATTTTCCAAAACTCGAAAAATTTGATGACAGGTTCGTTTTTGGTAGTGACTGGCCGAATGTAATTTCAATAAGAAACCAGATTGATCAGGTGACCCGCCTTCCTTACAAGGTGGAAACAATAGAGGCCATCCTATTTCGCAACGCCGCCCGATTGCTTAGCGCCTAGGTTTTTTACAGGTAAACAAACCCTAGTCTGCCGCAATTCTACTTTTCTGGTTTAGTTAAATGATTGACTTTCTTGAAGCTTGTTACGGTTGACGGCAAGTTTAGCCGATCTCTAAAGCTTTCAGGTTAATTTCCAAATATTTTGGTGGAGTAGTTTCCACAACGGCTCTTTTCACAATCTCCATGTCGAATGGAAGGACTCCTTCCCGAGTCAGCCTGCCAAGCAGAACCACATTTGCGCTCTCAGACAGCCCAAGTTCCTTAGCTTTTAGGCTAGCGTCCAAAGGAATAACTCTATTGGTAATTTTGAGCAGTTCGTTTTTTATTGTGTCTATTGAAGGATATTGCTCTAGCCCAAGCCTTACAGACAAAGGCTGAAACCTCTGGGTGTTAAATATTATTAGACCATTGCGTTTTAGATATGGCATGGCCCTTAGCGCTTCGAGAGGTTCAAGAGCGACAACGACATCCGATGAACCTCGAATGATGAGTGGGCTCCCAGAGATATTATTTCCTATTTTAAGGGTTGAGACTACCACGCCACCTCGCTGCGCTAGGCCGTGAGTTTCGGATCCGACAGCTCCCAGTCCAGCAAGTTGAGCGGCTTGTGACAGGACTCGCGTTACGGAACCAATCCCAAAACCACCAACCCCGCACACATATATTGCCAGTGTTGATTTGATCATTGGTCAAACCCTTTTGAAATTTTCTATTCTTTGCATTGGTTTCTCTTTAAGAGGGCAGGTTTGCACGCAACTTGCGCAACCTATACACAGATCAGTATTGATAAAAACTTTCTGGTCTTCAGTATTTTCAATAGCTGGACAGGAGAATCCTTTGAGACAATTCTTGATATTTTTGCAAACATCCAAGTCTATGCGTAAAGGATTCGCCAAGGCGCCATTCTTTCGCTCAATCCTGGACCGTCGCAATGCGCAAGGTTCTTCCTGTATCACGACAGCCACGCCGCCATCGGGGGATTGAACATAATCGAAGGCTCTTTTCAGAGCTTCTTCAACTTTTGCGCAATCGTAAGAGGGCACACGCTCGAGAAACTTAACGCCAAAGGCTTTAAGAATTTCATCAATTGAAATTCTAGGCGCAGCGCCACTAGCCCCGAAGCCACTGTTGGGATTTGGCTGGTGACCGGTCATAGCTGTAATGCCGTTATCCATCACCATTATTACCTGCCGATGTTTATTGTACACTGCATTCACTATCCCCGGCATGGCAGCATGAAAGAAGGTCGAATCTCCCACAAAACTGATCACTGGTTCTTTCGGGAAAGCTCTGGAAAGAGCGCTTGCGGCGGGGGCTCCGGAACCCATGCAATATAGAAGATTTCCCAGATTGTAAGGGGGTAGGAAGCCCAATGAATAGCACCCTATGTCAGCCATGGAGAATGCTTCCTTGTTCTTCCCCATTGCCTTTTTCGTGGCGTAAAACGCTGTCCTATGACCGCAACCGGGACACAATTGAGGAGACCTCACCGGGACCTTAATTGAGCTTTCTAAAAAATTGGTATTTGTTTTAATTTCAAGTCGTTCGGAAATTATGGATGTTACCCTTGAAGGATCATATTCACCTATCATGAGTTCAAGTTCATCTGGTAATCCTGATTTACCAACTATCTTTGTCTGTATTCCATTTTCATAGCACAGAACCTTGATTTCATTTTCGAGAATAGGGTCGAGTTCCTCCAGAACGTGAACTTTTCCGGAAAGCTTCAGAAAATCCCTGACCTCTTCTTTGGGGAATGGATGGGTAATCCCTAACTTAAGTATCTCGGCGCTGACGCCAAGGTAGTCCAAGGCGCTCACAGTCGATTGAAACGTATGTCCGTAGGTGATTATTCTGATTCTTGGTTCGCCTGAACCCAAACGGACGGTTCTGTTGACGCCGAGCGAGTTAAACTCAGCCCCAATTTGGGCCAGCTTTTCAAGCGCCTTGCGTTTCATGGGTGGGAATGTCCCCGGCAATGGAATGTAGCCACCGTCTCGGCGCATGGTGTCATTGTCCCAGTTGACCGGTATGCTGACCTCCGCCATCTCTCCAAAAATTACGGATCCAGTCTGATGGCAGTTCCGGGTTGTGGCCCTTATGAAAACAGGAGCCTGGTATTTCTGGGAAACCTTCATGGCTTTAACAAAAAAATCCTTGGCTTCCTGAGGGTCTGCCGGTTCTATGAAGGGCACGTAGGCAAGCCGTCCATAATATCTGTTATCCTGCTCATTCTGTGAACTGAGATGGCCAGGGTCATCCCCAAGAATTACCACGAGTCCGCCCGGCATAGTCATATAAGATAACTGAACCGCCGTGTCAGCGGCTACATTCAATCCTACCGATTTCATCCAACAAACTGAGGGCCTGCCTACAATTGCTGAGGTTGCCGCTATTTCCAGAGCCACCTTTTCATTGGTCGAAATCTCAAAGTAAATATTAGCTTTCCCCGATATTTTCAGAAGGGCGTTAGCCATCTCGGCTGTGGGACTGCCAGGGTAACATGTCGCAACCTGAACTCCACTCTCAATCATGCCCCTTACGAAAGCGTAATTCCCCAACAGGTTGGTCTTTGTCCCGGATTCGGCCAGTAGAATATCATATTCTGACATGACAGTTCTTAACCGTCCTTAATTTTGTAAGATATTGAAAAGGCTTTTCAAAATAGTATGATGTCCGGAAGTCATCATGTCAATAGGGGATAAATAAGCCACATTCTAAATGTCAGGAACTGCGCTCTTAAATACCTTCACGATTTCCTCGGCTGATTTGTCCCAGGAAAAGTGTTTAGATCTCTCGAGACCCTTGTCGATAAAAGAAGATCTTGCAAATTGGTCTTTTTCCATTGTAGTCATGGCCTTTGAGATCTCGTCCACATTTTCCGGATCGACTACAAGCGATGCGTTTCCCGAGATCTCGGCCAGCGAACCCCTGGTTGAGGTCACAACTGGGCATCCACAGGCCATTGCCTCAACAACAGGTAGTCCAAACCCCTCAAACAGGGAGGGGAAAATTAACGCCGTTGCTGATTTGTAAAGCGCCACTATGTCAGCGTCATCTATGGATCCCAAAAAAATGATCTGTTTCCCCAGTCCAGTAGACTTCGAAAGGCCCTTGATTGAATCGGTGAAAGCGCTCCTTCTACCTACTATAACCAGGTTAAGATTTGAACTGTCACTGATTTTTGTAAATGCCTGAATCACTCTTGGAGTGTTCTTGTAAGGCTTGCCGTTTGTAACATGAAGAAAGAAACCGTTTTTTGTGAGACCGAATTTTTGTATTCTGTCACTAACCCTAAACCCCTCTACAAAACTTGTGAAAGACTGATCTATGCCATGATAGATCACATGGCAGTCGGATTCCCTTTGAGGCCAAAAATGGGAAAAGTCTTTCAGTGTTGAATGCGAAGGAACAATAATTTTGCAAGCCCGCCTAGCTGAAAGTTCAACAAGAGTTCTGAAATAAATCTTTCCAAAAATCATTCTAATTGGCTTGCCCTGAGCCTGAGCCCAAACCCTGTCAAACCACATAGTGTCATGCAGGGTTATTATCCCTGGCGTTTTCATTTTAATGGGCTGAAGCATGAACGGGCTGAAAAAAAGATCCGCTTTAAACTTGTCAACTATTGGTCCAAGCTTGAACACAGTGTAAGGGTGAATGTGTCGATATGGTATGTTTACGATTTCGGCATATTCTTTGAGCTTATCTCTGATAGCCCCTGAAAGATCAGCTCGGACCAAAACTTTTAAGGACAGTCCGTGTTTGGTGTC
>JAZDKD010000078.1:0-2179 GCA_043803345.1 Pseudomonadota bacterium | reverse complement strand
TTTTAGGGTATATTCTTCACCTGCTCCTGCCCCGCTTCGGAATTTGACTTCGATCAGTTGTATGTTTAGGGTGTTGTTATTGTAAGTGACCGTCAACAGATCGGAACGATGAACTCGGAGTGTTTCGTCCCGAGATTGTCTTTTATGCTCAAAAAATAGATTGGCGTGCGAGTCAACGGGAATCAATACAGCACTCGATAATTTGCCCTGCTTCTCAAGAAGAAGTCTTGTAAGGGCAAGGCCGATAATTTCTCTCGCGTCTTTTGGATTATTGATCAATTTTAAAGCCAGCTTCCCGGAAATTGACTTTAATATGTCCAGGATTTGAACGGCATGGAAACCGGTCCCAGGTATGCCCAGTTTCTTAAGGCCATCTTTAATTACTCCTTCGATTTCGCTGAGCCAGTAAGTTGAGACAATCAAGCGGTGACCAATACTGTCCAAAAATTCCGGCGTATAATCAATCAAATAGCTATTTCCACTTGATTTTCGAGGATTGTCGAAGTATTCGATCCCGAAATTCCGGTCTATCGTTAGAATCCAATCGGAATTTTCATGGATGTTGTTGATGATGTACTTATCCGTATTGGAGAGTTCCAACTGGATAGCAGGAACCTCTTGCAGCGAATTGCCCCAGTTATAAAAAGATGCGGAAAGATGGAGGAGCCGTTTTGCGATTTCATAAATTAACCGGGCTGAAGAGCCAGTACTTTTAATTTCCTGATTCTGATTAGACAAAATCTTTCGTGACCAGGTAGCGGCATCACCCTTGAGATCGAAGCTGCTTTGGTATTCAGCCAGAAGATTGTGAAGACTGAAACTGCCCACTCCTTCGCCTACCGGGCGAGTTAAGACTTTCGTGGAGAAGCGGTCAATGAGAACTGTCAGATGGGACTCATTCACGGATGTCTGGGGCCAAATAGTTTCCTTGATCTGCTTTTTGGAAAAGAGGAGCTTGGGGAAAAGAGGATTTGGATTGGGTTGGAGGAGTTCTCCATCCACATCCTTCTCCTGGCCTTCGGCTGTCAGGTTTTCTTCTGTAAGTTTATCGAAAACGTTCCCCATCATCTCGTAGCGCATGTCCCCGTAGAAGGAGACATCGTAGTTCATATCCTTGAACTCTTCCAAAGCCTGCAATTCGCGGATTGCGTTAAGAATGATTTGACCATCTCCCGGATTGATGACATTGATCTTCAAGGTAGTGATATAAGGGTGATGCTTTAGATATCGCCAAAACTTGTCTGCCACCTGTTCGGGTGTAATCGTGGTAATATTTCCCGAGGCTTGTTTTATGTTGAGTAGTTTGAAGACATAACTGTTTAGTTTTCTGATGTCCTCACTGTTTCCCTTTGCGAAAATGCTCCAGTATAAATCAATGTTATCCGTATTAACGTAAATCTGGCCTTTTCCGAAAGACAATGAAGAAGGAATGTTCAGAGGGCTGATCTTTTGGATATTATCAGGATTGATTAGCTCGCTAAGCTCCTCTTCTGACAGTCCATTCATCCGGTCGGACCAGTGATACAGGAGATTTTGGTATTGCAGGATCCAAAGCAGCCGCAAAGGATGGGTTGGGCATAGAAGCACTACTTCGCCTTTTTCCTCGGATGAGCCAACTTGCAGGTGAATCGTGTCAATTCTGTTAATATCCTGAAATAGAGCGAGCGTGTTGTTGACAGCCCCGTCGGTTTGCGCTCCTCGAAGTTTTTGGCAAGCATCTTCAAGCAGATCGAGGTAAGCTGTAACGTACTCTATTATTTGATCTTCAAACAGCCTGAGGTCCAGAGTTTCCATAACCCCTTCAACATCATGGTCCTGGAAAGCCTCAAAAAGATCTTTTCTCTCCTGAATGAAATGAGAAAGTGATTTTTTCGCGCCTCCGTTGATTGCTACAGGTCGCAGATCACTTGCCTTCAAATGAGAAAGATTTCTCGCATCCGCCTGCCAAGCGCCACCGTTCGAGGGGGCTGTGATATTTTTGAGCTGTATTTCATGGAGTGTTGGATTGATTACGATACGGTAAATATCACGGTTTTGCAGTTTGATCCGGTAAAGTCTTGGGCTTCCGTCTTCCCAGTTTTCACTGTCAACTTCAATTGGTTTCCGCACTTTATAAACAGCGGCGAAAATGGCCTCCGCCCTGTTTCGAATCCGTTTAATTTTCTTGGAGACATTTTCA
>JAZDKD010000077.1:0-2465 GCA_043803345.1 Pseudomonadota bacterium | reverse complement strand
TGCATTTTCTTGAGGAGGGAGCCCTTGTACAGCGAGCAGTTGCTCGAATATGGGTAACTGCCGCGGGGTGGTGGGGTAGTGGTTTCCTGGTCTCCCCATCGCTCTTCATGACCTGCAATCATGTCATCCCCTCTGAAGCCCACGCCCGTGGGGCTGAGGTTCAATTCAACTATCAGCTCGATTATAGAGGGAATCCGCAGACAATGGATGTTTATTCTCCTGATCCTGATAGTGTGTTCTACTCGAACGTCGCACTTGATTTCACGTTGGTCAAACTCAATCCGCACTGCCGAAGCATTTTTGATCCCTTTACACCAAAACAATCCGTAGATCGGGCACTTGTTGATCGTTCTCTCACGTCTACAAAACCGTTTTGGACATGTTTGTATCCTGGCTACGTGTGGGGACATTTGCAGCTACTAAATACCGTTTCCTACGCGGGTCCTTCAGGAGATCAACCAGGACAGCATTTGAATATCGTTCAACACCCGCAGGGACGGCGCAAGGAAGTCGCGCTACAAAGAAACAGCATCACCAACATTTACGCCAACAGGATTCGCTATACTACGGACACAGAGCCTGGGTCTTCTGGCTCTCCTGTCCTTAATAACCAGTGGGACCTCGTTGCCATCCACCATGCTGCTGGTGAACTCGGAAGTACTCTCAACACATGGTTAAACAATGAGGGAATGCGGATTGACATGATTGTTGCCGACTTGCGAGAGCATTATGCAGGATCGACAACGGGCGATCAGATCCTGGCTGAACTTGGAATCTGATCTAAGCCCTCATTTGTGTACCGCATAGTGATCCTCACGACAGGTGGGTTCAGGGCGGACACAACCAGATCGGCGTGGATCGCAATAGGATCGAAAAATTGCGCCCTCTCGTATTAATGCTCGCGCTGTCTTTCGCTAGTTAACCGCAAATAATTTGTAATTTACTAACCTCAAGTGTGTATGATCGAACAAAGCACATGTATGTTCGATCATACACCTTTTTATTTTGAGCCTTCTCTAAGTACTGCATCCGCTGAGGTTAAAGCTCTGGCACGGAGATTGTTTTATATAGAGTCAGAATGTGGTCAGTAAAAACAAAAAATTCATTGGGAGATCATCATGAAATGCAAGTATTTTATAATCGTTTTGATTCTGTGCCTTATTTGCGCACAGAGCGGATGGGCCAAACCCGCGTTCGGTGTTCGAGCCGGAGTGAATTTGGCCAACGCCAAGGCAGATCCTGATTGGGGATTAGACTTCCAAAAGAAAGTGGGTTTTATATTTGGACCCACCGTTGAATTTCTTCTCGCTAAAAACGATCAAGCCGCTTTCGCCATCCGTTTGGAAATGCTTTATATCCAGAAGGGGTGGAAAATTGAGGAAAGCGAGAGTTACTATGACTATGCATACAACTTTTCTGCCACATATTCCGTAGATGAATTAGTTTTTGCACCGTTTGCAGTTTTGCGCCTTCCGACAAAAGGGATAACTCCCTACTTTGAATTAGGCCCGGAGCTGGGATTCAATATCGCTAAAAGATGGAAATATGAATTCTCCAGTATGGACATAGTCGAATCTGAGAGTGGAGATATTGAGGATTGGGCGGATGTCAATTTTGGTCTCAATTTTGGTGCCGGAGCTGCAATACCTGTGGGTAATAGCGAGCTGACATTTGGGATTCGCTATAATCTGGGTATATCCAATATGGATACTTATGAGGAAGACCTCGGTGAGGAAAATTCAACCATCAAAACCAATGGCATTCAGTTTCTCGCCGGTTATAACTTTTCCGTTCCCACGAAATAGTTGTTTTTGAAAAAATCAAGGATTTGCAGTAAGAAAACACAAGGAGAATTCTCATGACCACGAACCCAAAATATACTCTTTTGACCTTATCCATTTTACTTTTCGCCTTTCTCTTATCTGGATGTACGGTCATCGGCTTAACCGTTGGGGGCAACATAGATCGCGCCGCAAGAAAAAAGGCGATTGGTACTGCAGAACGAATCATTCCATTAAAACCGGGTCGGAGTATTACGATTACGTTAGTAGATGGCCGGGAGGTGACAGGAGTGTATCAAGGACTCAAACAAAGACCTGCTTCTGAATACATTCCTCTTTATGAGAGGGTTCACGACAGTCTTTCCAGCATTCATAACGCCTCATTACCACCGATTGGAGATACGTTAACAATCAGTATTCAGACTGGCAAAATGCCCCAGGGGCAACTGGTAGGTTATGGTTTACATCGCTTGTGGTTGAAGCCGCTGAAGAAGAATTCACCCACCCACATTCCTTTTCGTGATATCACAAAGATTACAGATAGTCATGGAGTTACTTTTAGTACTAAGGATCAAATTAACATGATGGTAGATGATAGTATGCCCTCGGTCATGACGATTCTGCTACGGCAGGATTCAAGTGAAATCTGTATCCCGACCGATTCGATTTCTCAAGTTCGCGTCC
>JAZDKD010000076.1:0-2287 GCA_043803345.1 Pseudomonadota bacterium | reverse complement strand
CCCCTTTGCCATTGAGTTGAAGAGCTTGGATCGTTCTGTCATACCACTCTGTCTTCATGATACTTCTCCTTTCTTCATCACGAGAGATTTCCCCTACCACGGAGGAGGGGTTTGGAGGTATCATACTTGACAGAGTGGTATACTGCCTATCGAACAGACTTCTGAAAAGGGTTTATAGGAAGGTTTACAAAAGCAGTTGTCTGCCGCGTAGCGGCTTACTTGAACCATCGGCTGCAGCGGATCGCCGATAAATCCGGCTCCCGCTGAGCCAGGCGTTAGGCCAAAAGGAGAATAGACATGGGTATTTTCCAAAAGCTATTTGGAAGGCGAACCTCGAAGGAGCATCCTTTAGGTTCCGCCAAATTGGGCAGTGGTGCGGAAGTGCGGTTCACTTACAAAGAAGGTGGAACCGGTAAACGAGATTACGCAAGCTGCCACAATTGCGGTTTCAAAGGTGGTTTTTCCGCTGTTTGGACTTGCCGTGAATGTGGCGTTACATTTTGTACACAGTGTCTATCTGAGGACGATCGCTGCCCGAAGTGTAATAGGCGCAACTTTGTCCAATCGGGTTTAATTGATGTGGCCTAAGTCAATCAAGACGACGGGGAATAAGCCCCGTTGCCTTTTTGCGAGGGTGGTTGCCCCCGCCCTTATTTCTGTCGTTAAGTGAACGTTGACTCCAAATGGCATGACTAACGTATGAAGCGCGCGACGATCATAATTCTGATAGTCATTTTTGTTGGACTTGTGGCCATTTTTGGGCTGAAACAAGGCCTTCGTAAGTTGAGTCTGGGAAGTCTTTTTACGGCCGAGTTTCAGGACAAGCAAGAGAAGCAAGCTCAGCCAAGTGGCAGTGCGTCCCAGGGCGCTGCAGAAAAGCGGAGAGTCCCTGACAAGCACGCTGGCAAGGAAACGAAGCAAATTGAAAGACAATTGGCAAAGCCAGATGGATCTCGGTCGCTCGAATTGGCGTCCGGCGAGCCGCAAAGAACACCGCGGGGCGAACCCGAAAGGCCATTACAAAAGAGGGCAATGCAACTAGACTACGATTCCATCAAGTGCAACTATACCTCCTCACCCGTGCCGGATCTGAACAGTCGCCTTCGGGAAGTCACGGTTGAGGTGCGTGGCTGGAAACTTGAATCTGTGGAGAAACTCAAAACAGGCTATCGTCATTGGGACGCTATTGCAGATGCGGAGGTGGAGGTATCGGTTATTGACGGCGTCATAGTCGCTACTGACTCGCAGAGCACGAAGGGGAAAACCGATGCAGCAGGCAGGTTTGTGACTCATTGGCGTTCTAACGCTGGGAAAGCGTCGTTTCCCTACGGTGTCTTGGTACAGGTGAGAGTTCCAGGCTGGGAGAACCCTGTGTTTTGTAGCGATTCACCTTTTCTGGATTACAGATAGCGATGAGCGGTACTGGTTGAAATCAGCAAATCACTGACTGACAGATTTGAGGTGCAATGAAAGTTCACTTAACCCGGCGTTCCACCGGATCGCTAACGCTCCCGGTGAACTCGGCGTTATGGGGTTAATTATATTAATCGTGATGGAGGTGTCATCATGGAAAAGAAATTATTCGCTCTCTTATCACCCATTTTTGTCGCAGTCGGTTTATTCACAACAGGTGCCATTTCTGGCGATGTTTCCAGGATGACAAAGGATGAGCTAAAGGCAATGTTAGGTAATCCTGGTTTGCTCATTTTAGATGTTCGCCTTGGCAGAGACTTCATTTTCAGCGATTTGAAGATTAAGGGGGCTGATCGTCCACTAGATATGAGTCATGTCACCCCCGCCCAATTTCCTGAGAACACCAAGGACAAAACCATTGTCTTTTATTGCGCTTCACCAAATGAAGAGGGCAGTGCTCCAATTGCCCAATTATTTATAGAGCGGGGATTCACCAAAGTATACGTGCTCAAGGGAGGCTGGGAAGAATGGCTTAAGGCTGAGTATCTTACAGAAAAGAAGTGATTATTTTATCATTAATGTCAGGCCCTAAGTGCACTTTTTAGGAGGTCCAATGCCAACGATCTCTATGTTTTTCGGAATCATTATTCGGATCTATTTTTCTCCAGGAGAGCACAATCCTCCTCACATCCACGCATATTATCAGAATTATAAGGCTGTTATCGATATTCGTTCTTGTGAGGTTTCGGGCGGGAATCTGCCTCCGAAGCAGACGAAGCTTGTTTTGGCATGGGCGGAAATTCATAAAGAAGAATTGTTGGCAGATTGGGAATTAGCATCAAAGGGTGAGCTTCCATTTCCTATCGAGCCTTTG
>JAZDKD010000075.1:0-4636 GCA_043803345.1 Pseudomonadota bacterium | reverse complement strand
TTCTTTTCAAACCTGAAAAAAGATCTTCCTTCAGCCCAAGCTCCTTGGCTTGTTTTCCCGGTGAGATGGTCTTTTCCTTCCTGACTAAGGTTCAGTATTTGATGGCAGCCGTAACACTGAGGACTCCAGGCGCTGTGGCAGGAGTCGCATTCGAGCCGCTCATGTCCCTTGATGTTATGGCCCTTTTTGTCGCCTGTAACAACATTTACAACGCTTTCTTTACCTGAAAGCTTGCTGGTCAGTATCAGTCCTTTCGGGGTTTTCCTGATGTGCGGCAATGGCCTGCCTTTGGAAGTCCTGAGTATAGAATCCAGTTCGGACAGTGTTAGATTTTTGGCGCTACGGATAAGAGCAACGGTTAGTGGATCGTTAAAATCGACCGCCGTCTCCCGGGGTGGGTGAGTATATCCGCCGTGGCAGTCTTCACAGGTGATCTCCAGTTGATCTTTCATTCGAGAGTAAATTTTTCCGTCGCCCATAGTTTCCTGACCGGTGTGGCAGTCAATGCAGCCCATTTTTTTTTCGAAGTGTATGTCAGGAACAAGGTTCAACACGAATCTATCGTCAGACAAGGTATGGTCGTTTAGAAAGCCCTTGCTGAATGGGGTTCCATATTGGGCGCTCTCCATTTCCCCGTGATAGTTGAGACCAATCCTAGCGCTTCTGTTGTGGCAAGCCCGGCATCGATCATCGGAGATCCTCGAGTTAATAGAATGGTAGGCAGCATGACCTACCTCATATCGATTCACGGTGGGGTCCCCACCCTGGTAACGGCCGGTGTGATCATAGTCCGCATGACAGGCGGCGCAACCTTCAAGTCGCCCCATTTTTTCTTCGGGCTGTTTTCCCCAGAGATGGCAGGTTGAACAAAATTTTCGGAAGTGGCTTTCCGCAAGCCGTATCGATCCATCGCTTCCGAGTTCAGGGCCTATTTCGTCCAAAGAATGTTTCCCGTCAGAAACAGATTTTATCGCAAAGTGCTCTTCTCCAATATTCGTCACTCCCCACTGGAATCGTAATATCCCGATAATACCGGCATTAGTAGCCATGATCGACCGTGGAGTATTTCTAACCCTGTCCAGTATTGGAGACGCCTTGTCCGAGTGACACATCCCAGGTTGCAGTGAACCTCCGCCGCAGCTTTGCATGGCCAGGTCGAGACGAGAGGGGTTGGCTTTGCCTATAAGGTTCCGATGAGCTCCCTTGACTGTTAGGTCAGTGCCTATCCCCCCGTGGCATATGACACAACCGAACACAGAGTTTGGGTGTGAGGGTGAGGTGTCTTCAATCCCAAAGTGGCACGTAATGCAAAACTCTCCCGGCAATTTCCCGGCGAAAGGTTTTGTCTCAATTATCCGAGGTTCAAAGTCCGTGAGTTCTTTGATCTTGGATTCAATGGTCCTTCGCTTTTCGACTCCCTGTTCGTGTTCCAATTCGTGTTTGAGAAGAGAAAGGCCTAACGCAATCCCCTTCAACTGGTAATTTTTCCACTCGGGATTTTCGCTACGATAGAAGACCAAGAAGAACGCGACAGCAAATGTTAACGCCGAAAAGATCAATACTACATAGAGAGATTTTCTGGCGCCGCTCAACTAAAATGTCCCCGCGACGTTAAAAAAGAAATCACTCCAAGAATTACGATGAATATTGTGGATGCCAACAACCTCCGCATAGGAAGGAAAGGCATCATCGACACAATCAACAAGGCTGCAAAAGGGATAATCAAACCGGCCAATTCAGGTGAAAGGGTCTTCAGCATTTCCTGAATACCGACGAAAATCCAGGGCGCCTTAACGTTCTCGATGGGCACACCACTAAGATTGGCTGCCCCTCCCATCGGAGCGTCGAGAGACGCCGACAATAGAATCAAAACAGCGCAACAGGCCAACAATGCTACGAACTCTTTTCTAACCAGATGAGGTACGGTTTTTATCTTCTGTTTCTGTGTCATAAAATTGATTTCAACTATAGTTGAGGGATGCGTCAGATGGCCCATATAAGAGTTGGCGTTTGAACACTTGCATCAGAAATGATCGCATGACAGGGGCCCTTAACTACCAGGGCCCATTATTAATTCCCGGAAAACTCAGTCCTTAACCATACGGAAACCCACCGTTCGATAATAACCTCTCGGCGCAGCCTTGTGAACGTTCTGGCTTCTTCTTGATGAAACAGGAGAAGCCCATGCCCCGCTTCTGATGATTTTCTCCTGGCCTAACGATGGTCCAAGTGGGTTTTGTGAAGGACTCAACGCGTAATAGTCCCTACTGTACCAATCTGAACACCACTCCCAAACATTGCCGGACATTCCGGTGATATGAAATGCCCCCGAATCAGACGTGTAAACTGGACTCGACTGCTCTTCGGCTACAAGAATTACATCATCTTTTGGGGCGTTAATCGTTGTGTAAAGGGCGGCTTTTTCCCATTGCGCTGATGTAGGCAAGCGACCGCCGGCCGATTGGGCATAGTCATAAGCCCCGAACCAGGAAACATGTGTGACTGGTTTGTCCGCGTAACCGGGTCGAGGTTGAAATGTTCCGTTCACCTTAACTATCGGAGAACTTATGTCGTCAATTCTAACGCTTGGTAGGCCATCACTGGAAATTTCCCCTTGCTTGTTGAGAAATTTGCAAAATTCAGCGTTGGTGACCTCATGTTTAGATATGTAAAAATCGCCAAGGTAAACCGTATGCCACGGTCTTTCATCAGCCCTGCCGACGCCGTCCGGACTCCCCATTTCAAAAGGCCCGGCGGGTATTAATATCAAGCCTTTGTACTTGCCTGAACCTTCAGCCAAGTTGCTTGGGTTGGAAACAATTTCGCCCTGTATTGACGGTTCATTAGACTCGTGAATCGCGGGGACAGGCGGGAGAGGAATTGCCGGGCCCAAAGGGCAACCTGGAAGCAACGGACATGCAAACCCTTCCTCTTGATATGCGGGAGCTATTAAAAGGGAATTTCCGGAGCCAAGCCCTCCGTCGGCGGATGTTCGATCAGCCGGATTGGTTTGGCTATGCGCCACGATGGGATTCGCAGCGTTCGAGAGAACAAACATTAGTGTGAATAATATTAGCAATGATTGCATGAGTTAATATGTTTTTCCCGAGCTTTCGATCTCAGAGGAGAGTCGTGTCAAGAACTATTCCGTCATGATTCAGTAGCTCCACCTTGAGACCGGGACCCGATATTGCATGCGTAGAACAACTCAGACACGGATCGAAAGCACGAATCACTCCTTCAATTCTGTTCAACGAGTGATCCGATATTTTGTCTCCGTTGATAAAGCGCCTTGCCGCTTGCAGAATGCCTCTGTTCATGGCCAAATTATTATTACCTGTGGCTACGATCATATTCGCCCAGGTCATAAGTCCCTGGTCATTGACACGATAGTGGTGGATCAAAAGTCCTCTCGGCGCTTCAACTACTCCAATTCCCTCGAATTCATTGTTTCTGGCATAAGACCTGACATGCTGACTTAAAATATCCGGATCATTCAAAAGACTTTCGAGAATTTCCAGGCAGTATAAGATCTCCACCAACCTTGCGTAGTGGTTATAAAAGGAACTCAAAGCCGGGCCTCTTTCAAGTTCGCGAAATTCGGCCCATTCCTGATCCGCCCGCGAGGTTCCGCATCCATTACAGACGTTCAATCTGGCAGCGGGACCTGACCGGTAAATTCCATCCGGATAACCGAGGGACTTGAAATACGGGGATTTAAGATAAGACCATTCCTCGGTATTCTCACTGATATAGTTTTGATAATTCTCACAGTCCGCTTGGTCAACAATTATCGAACCTTTGGAATCAATAAAACGCAATTTCCCCTCCACATGTTCTAGGTTTCCTTCCTCATTTACGAGACCCATAAATAATGTAGGAAAATTTGCAAAACTCCTTATTTCTTCTCTGTAATTTTCTAAAGATCCCTTGAACCAGTCCAAAGTTCGACGAATAATAGAAAAGCCTTCAGGTAAAATCGCCAGAAGGGAATCGCGAATTTCTTCAGTAAGCGGCTGATTGACGCCCCCAGGGACTACCCATGCAGGATGGATACGTTTTCCCGTGCATAATTCAATAACTTGTTGGCCTATTTTTCTGAGCTGAATCCCATCCATTGCAAGAGACGGGGCTGTTTTTGCAAGTCCAAAAATGTTCCTTTCAGCGGGGTCCGAATCAAACCCCATTGCTAAATCAGGTCCGGAAAGATGAAAAAAACTTAATGAGTGGGATTCAATAAATTCACCACAATTCAGCAGTCGACGTAGTTTTTTGGCAGGTTTTGGAATTCTGACCCCCAGAATTGAATCACAGGCTTTTGCCGATGCGAGTGAATGGCTCACGGGGCAAATTCCACATATTCGTTCCACTAGAGATGGCATTTCATAGAAGGGACGCCCTTCACAGAATTTTTCAAATCCTCGAAACTGTGTCACATGTAATTTGGCGTCTGTTACAGAACCGGATTCATCAAGAGTAATAGTTATCTTCCCATGTCCCTCTATTCGTGTGACCGGCTTAATCTCAATCGTTCGTGTCATGTTTCGCACTCCAGAAGATCAGGCTCCAAATCGTGTTTTTGCATTAGAGGATGGCGTTTTTCCTTCGAGCAATTCGCAGAGGGTTGAAAAGATGA
>JAZDKD010000074.1:0-2088 GCA_043803345.1 Pseudomonadota bacterium | reverse complement strand
TTGCAAAGTCCGGCTTGTTAGTCCCGTTTGTAATCATTAGAGAACATCCTTGTATTAACGTTAGTGATTGCATTATACTACATCATAGCCCCAAAGATAAAAGGGTTGATGTGGGGATTCTAATGAGGTGTTGGGTACGTATGAACAAGACAATATCGGAGGCAATTCACAAGAAACTGATTATTCAGTTTTCTTATTCTGATGTTGAAGGTAATGTTCATCAAAGGTTAGTCGAGCCCTATGCCCACGGGCTTACAAAGCAAGGGTATGAAGCAGTACGCTGCTACCAAATCGGCGGTTCAAGCGAGTCCAAATTGCCGGCATGGAAGCTGTTCTTGGTGGACCGCATGGCAGGTCTGGTTATCACCGATAAGACATTTGAAGGCTCCGCTCCAGGTTATGCGCACGGAGACAGGGGATTGAACCCGTTATATTGCTGTATCCCGTAATCTCGATTTGTGTCTCCGTAAGATTCATTCGAGACTAATGACTATCGAGGTTAAACGATGCAACTGGTCAGTATTAAAGTCAAACATTTCAGGTCGCTGTACGAAACGGAATGGATTTTATTTCATGATTTGACCGTCTTGATCGGAGAGAACGATGGCGGGAAGACGGCAACTCTAGATACATTGGAAATCTTTCTCGGTAACAGACAACCTGACTCAGAAGATTTTTCGTACGTACCCGGAAGTACGCCCGATGCACAGGGCATAATTCCACATGAGCAAGAAATGCTGATCGAGGGGAAATTTACCTTTACCGACTCCGAAAAGGCAGAAGTCTCAAGGTACGCGCCTCTACAAGATAGATACTTGCACGTTCTGAAGAGGTTCAGTTCAGGAGCACAGCCAGAGTTTTTTGTTGTTGGTCAAGTCCCAATCGACCAGCGTCTTCGCATTGACCTTGAATCAGCCAAAATCGCCGACTTGAGAAATCTTGCGAGGGCTCTCGATTTACAAGTGGGAGGCACCGCAACGCAGCCATTTATTGACGCTATTAGAACCTTCAAGAATACACAACCAACGACTGAAGGGACGGTTCCTTTCCCAAACTCTATAAAAGCGTTTTTACCCGAATTCACCAGGTTTAACAGTGCCAGCGATCCCACATCAGTATTGTCTGGTGTCCTTCGCACCATTTTTAAGCAAGAGTTGGAAAAACCTGAAAACTCAGGGCACTTAACTGAAGTGCAAAAAAACATTACGTTGAAACTGCGTCAAGAAGCAGCCGCACTGAACCCATTTGTTCAGAAGTATCGGCCCGAGGTGAAATCTGTCTCTGTCAACCCGGAATTCAATTTCGAATCTGGCTTCAGAACAACGGAATTGCGGCTACAAGACCAGAATGATCGCCCTATTTTACTTGAAAAGTGTGGTACCGGTGTTCAGAAGCACATCACGCTGGCTGTATACGAATGGAATTCGGAAATCCTGAAAAAGCGTCAGACGGAAGGAGCAAGAACACTGGTTCTGGCGCTCGATGAACCCGATACTTCACTGGATTACCAATCCCAGAGAAAGCTATTTGATATCATCCAGGGGTTCGTCGGTCCGTTGGTACAAGTAGTTATTTGCACGCATTCCATGAATTTAATAAATCGGGTGCCTGTCGAGAAACTAAACTATTATACCCTTGACACAACGAGGACTAAGTCGAGTGTCGAATCTTTCATTCCCGATTCGAACAATCTTGAAGAAGCGGATTTCTTTTTGTATCGTCTCGGGGACGGATTGGGGTTACATCATGCACTAATGTTTTACGAACGTTGTTTTCTATTGTTCGAAGGGAAAACAGAAGAAACGGCGATTCCGATAATATTCAAGCTGTGCACTGGTCAGCACCCATATACAAAAGGAGTAAGGATCGTTAATTCATACGACAATTACGGAGCCGTTGTTTTTGCCAAGTTCCTACATAAACACAAAAGGAAGGTTGTATTCGCAGTTGACCAGGACACTACCCGCAATAAGGGAGTGGGTCGCCATCTTACTCAAGATGATCTGAATAAGGCTGGATTTAATATTCCGCATCAAGTGCATTTAATCTGCCCCGATCATTTTGAATACTCTTTTTCAAACGAAGTCT
>JAZDKD010000073.1:0-3476 GCA_043803345.1 Pseudomonadota bacterium | reverse complement strand
GAGTTGGATGAGTCTTTCAGGAACTGCGCTGAGAGGATCGGGGTGGTGTTGAGGGAGATCCCTGACTGGACATGTTGCGGGGCTTCTTCGGCTCATATGGTGGACTCATATCTTGAGACCGCGCTTCCCGCTCGGGACCTTATAACGGCTGAGCGTATGGGTAATGATGTGGTTGCGCCATGCGCAGGCTGTCACGTTCGCATGCGAGCAGCGTCAAAGCATATACTAAAGGACGTTGAATTACAGAGGCAGTTTCCTTTCAAGGGTGAGATAGACGTTATATCCGGCATGGACATGTTTCATAAGCCGGAGCTTCTCAAATTGATCAAGGACAAGAAGTCCAGAGCTCTGGAAGGGTTGCGAGTTGTTCCTTATTACGGCTGTCTGGCTGTTCGTCCGGTAGAGGTGGTTGAACCTGAGAATTCAGAGAATCCCACCCAGATGGATGACATTCTTTCAGCCCTTGGGGCCGAAGTATTGAGTTGGCCTTACAAGACTGACTGTTGCGGTGGCTCACTGGCCCTGACAAAAACCGATATGGTGGTGAAGCTGTCCGGCAAGCTTATAGATATGGCTCTCACAGTGGGAGCCGACGCGATGGTAACCATGTGCCCGATGTGCCAGGCCAACCTTGACACCAGACAGGCTGACATGTCACGCAGTTCAGGCAAGGTATACCAGATGCCGATCTTGTATCTGACAGAGTTGATCGGTGTGGCTTTCAATGACCCCAAGGTAAAGAGCTGGTTCGAAAGACACATCGTGTCCCCAGTTCCAGCCCTCGCTAAACACGGACTGGCGTGAGAAATAATTCCCAGAGACTAGGGCCCCTATAATCGTGCTCTAGCTCAAACTCGCATGCTGATGTGCTGCGAGTTATAACCCGGAGTGTAATGTGAGCAGCAAAAAAATTGGCGCAGTAATGACGATAGGAGGCGGAATCGGCGGTGTGCAGGCGTCACTAGACCTGGCCGAGTCCGGTTTCAGGGTGTACTTGGTTGATGAAAAGCCTTGTATCGGCGGTGTCATGGCCCAACTCGACAAGACTTTCCCAACCAATGATTGCTCCGCATGTATATTCTCCCCTAAGCTTCAAACTCTAGCTCAGAATCCCAATATTGAAATTGTGGCATACAGTCACATTGAGGGAATAGAAGGGAGCGCCGGCGATTTTCGAGTCAAAGTCAGGCGGAAAGCCAGGTATGTTGACCCCGCGAAATGCACATCCTGTGGGGCCTGCGCTCAGAAATGTCCGACAAAAGTTCCCAATGAGTACAACTTTGGGCATGACGTCAGAAAGGCCATCTATAAGGATTACGCCCAGGGTATTCCTTCTGTTTACACGATTGATCCGTCCCATTGCCGTATATTCAAAGGCAAGAAGTGCGGCGTTTGCGCCAAGGTGTGCCCCTCTGGCGCAATTGATTACGAGCAACAGGACATCATTGAAGAGTTTGAAGTGGGAGCCGTTATATTGGCTCCTGGATTTGAGCTTTTCGATACAACAAAGGTCTCCGAATATGGTCATGGCATTGCGCCAAACGTTGTGGTCAACCTTGAGATGGAACGAATCCTGAGCGCTTCAGGGCCTTTTAGCGGCGTGGTCACTCGACCGTCCGACGGCAGACACCCCAAGAAAATAGCCTGGATTCAGTGTGTGGCTTCTCGTGACAGAAGAAAGGGTATGCCTCACTGTAGTTCGGTCTGTTGCATGGCCTCGATCAAACAGGCCGTCATAGCCAAAGAACATGACGCTTCAATTGAACCTACGATTTTTTATATGGATATTCGCGCTTACGGCAAGGATTTCGACAAATACTACGAAAAAGCCAAAACAGACGGTGGAGTACGGTTCATCAGGTCAATGGTAAGCCGAGTGGTGGAAGATCCTGTTACTCATGATCTGGACATCGCTTTCCTAGATTCAGAAGGAAAACTGCAATCAGAAACCTTTGACCTGGTGGTTCTGGCGGTGGGTATCAAACCATCTGAAGCAGCCGTTGAAACAGCGCGAATCCTTAATGTCGATGTTGACACTGAGCAATTCTGTGTTACAGGGTCCTTTGAACCAGTTAATACTTCAAGTCCGGGTATTTTCGTGGCAGGCGCTTTTCAGGCCCCAAAGGACATTCCTCAAACTGTTGTCGAAGCGTCAGCCGCCGCCGGTGTGGCAATCAGAATGCTCGTGGACCAGAGGAATACTCTGACCTCTAAGAAGGAATTGCCTCCTGAGAAGGACGTTTCAGGACAAGATCCGAGAATAGGCGTTTTTGTATGCCGATGCGGTATTAACATTGCATCTACGGTTGACGTCCCCGGCGTTGTCGATAGAATCCGTGAACTCCCGGGCGTTGTTTACGCAGGCGAAAACCTGTTCACATGTTCTCAGGATACCCAGGGCCAGATCAAAAAAGTTATTGAAGAAAATAACCTGAACAGGATGATTGTCGCATCCTGCACTCCCAGGACGCATCTACCCCTTTTCCAGGAAACCGCCAGAGAGGCGGGTCTGAATAAGTACCTGGTCGAAATGGCCAATATTCGGGAACATTGTTCATGGGTCCATATGAGTGAAAAGGAAAAAGCTACGGATAAAGCTGTAGATTTGATCAGAATGGCCGTAGCCAGGACATCCAGACTCGAACAGGTTCAGGACCAGCAACTCCCCATGGTTCAATCGGCGCTTGTCATAGGCGGCGGCGTTGCCGGTATGGTAGCGGCGCTGAATCTAGCGGCTCAGGGTTTCCCAACGCACTTGGTGGAAGCGACTGACAAACTCGGTGGAAACGCCTGGAAACTGTCACACACTTTGAAGGGCGAGGACATTCCCTCTTACCTCAACGATCTCACGAAAAGAGTTCAGAACGAACCAGGGATAACCATTTACTTCAAATCCAATGTTAAGGATGTTCAAGGTTTCGTCGGGGCATTTAAGACAGAGATTGCCGGCGATGATGGAACGTCCGTGGTAATTGATCACGGCGTGGCTGTAATTGCGACTGGAGCCTCTGAGTGGAAGCCTGACTTGTACTCGTATGGCATGGACCCGCGCATAAGAACTCACTTAGACATGACCAGGGCCATGAAAGAAGGGGACCCTCAAGTCTGGAATGCCGACACGACGGTTTTCATACAATGTGTCGGGTCCCGAAGCCCGGAGCGCCCGTGGTGCAGCAAGGTCTGCTGTAACCATACGGTGATGGACGCAATTGAACTCAAGGAACGAAATCCTTCAGCCAAGATTTGGGTATTATATCGGGATATTCGAACTTTTGGCCTTAATGAGTCCTATTATGAAAAAGCCAGGCGCCTGGGGGTAATCTTCGCCAGATACGAATACGAGGAACCGCCTCAAGTTCAGGTAGGGGAAAAACTTAAGATAAAATTTAAGGACCTCGTCTTGGGCGGAATGATGGAGATCCAGGCTGACAATCTTGTTTTGGCTTCGGCCATCGTACCCGACCAGAATAACAGGG
>JAZDKD010000072.1:0-5789 GCA_043803345.1 Pseudomonadota bacterium | reverse complement strand
TGGGCGGAATGATGGAGATCCAGGCCGACAATCTAGTTTTGGCTTCGGCCATCGTGCCGGACCAGAATAACAGGGAACTGGCAAAACTTTTCAAGATATCAACAAACGAAGACGGATATTTCCTGGAAGCCCACATGAAGTTGAGGCCGGTCGATTTCGCGACTGATGGGGTTTTTCTGGCGGGGCTCGCCCATTATCCAAAACCTCTGGATGAGGCTATCGGACAGGCTGAGGCAGCTGCTTCTCACGCTGCTGGGATTCTTGCTCGTGGTTACGTTGAGGCGCCAGGGATGGTTTCTGTTGTAGACACTTACCTTTGCCGTGGGTGCGGTCGCTGCGTTGAGGTTTGCCCGTTCCACGCCCCCGAACTCAAGGAAATCAGTCCCGGAGTCTTCAAATCCGAAATAAACCCCGCTCTTTGTAAGGGATGCGGGGCATGCGCTGTAGCGTGTCCCACTGGGGCAGCTTCAATCAGGCATTTTAAGGATGATCAGATTTCTACAATGATCGATGTGGCGGTGGCGTGATGGTTCTCCGGACAAAGCCACCGGACTTCTGTTTAGAGTCAACCTTTAAGAATCGTGTGATTTTTCGGAGTCAAAATGGCTGAAGAATTTGATCCAAAAATTGTGGCTTTTGCGTGCAATTGGTGTTCATACGCCGGAGCGGACCTGGCGGGTGTTGGTCGTATGCAGTACCCACCGAGTATTCGCCTGATTCGCTTGATGTGTTCCGGAATGCTTGTTCCGTCGTATATTCTGCGGGCCTTTGAAAAAGGCGCAGACGGCGTGTTGGTCACCGGTTGACACATCGGTGAATGCCATTACCTGGAAGGTAATGAAAAAGCGCTAAAAATAATAGAAAAAACCAGAAAGTTGATGAAACTCCTCGGACTGGAGGATGGGAGACTGAGGAAAGAATGGATTTCAGCTTCTGAAGGGTCAAGATTCGCTGAAACTGTTAGGACTTTCACCGAAGATGTCCGAAAACTCGGAAGAAATCCTCTTGTCAAAAGGGAGAACGCGGCATGAACCTACCGGATATCGTTGACCGAACCGGGGCTTATTATTGCCTGGATTGTGGCATATGCACAGGCAGTTGCCCGGTTTCCAGGGTTTTTCCTGACTTTTCGCCGCGCCTGATGGTTGAAAAGGTTCTGGTGGACCAGGAGGAAAACCCGCTGGAAGACATCAATGTCTGGGCATGCCTCTCTTGTGGCCAATGTAGCGTTCGCTGCCCGTCGGAGATCGACTACCCGGAGTTTGTGCGTTTAATCAGAGAGGAAGCCGTTCTTCAGGGTAAGTCAGGCACTCCGGCGCACAGGGGTCTGTTTCAAACGATCATGCGCATGCAGACAATGGATGTCAAACAGTCCAAGACTGAATGGGCGAGGGAAATAGGCCGTATATCAACATCAGGCGACGTTTACTTTTTTGTAGGGTGCGCCCCATATTTTGATGTGGAATTTCACGATGACTGGGGCCTTGACATGTTGGACGGCCCCCGCGGTTCACTTAAACTTTTGAACGCCGTGGGCATAGAACCCGTTATACACGATGACGAGCGCTGCTGCGGTCATGATCTTTTCTGGAATGGAGACACGGAAAATTTCGTCAAGCTTGCCAAAAAAAACGTTGAGTTGATAAGAAGTCTTGGATGCAAGCAGGTTGTTTTCTCATGTCCTGAAGGTTACATCACTTTCAAGAACAGGTATCCAGAATTTGTTGGTGAGTTGGGATTTGAGCCGATTCACATCTATGAGCTTTTGACACAGAAAGCCAACTCAGAGAAAATTAAGTTCGAGCCCCTTGAAACCAGGCTGACATACCATGACCCGTGCAGGTTAGGCAGACAAGCGGGGATACTGGAAGAACCAAGGGAACTGCTGAAGGCCATCCCGGGAGTGGAACTTATCGAAATGGAACACAACCGGCAAAGTGGTATCTGTTGCGGCACGAGCGCGTGGATGAACTGTTCAGCATGTTCGAAATCCATACAAAAGAAAAGAATAGAAGAGGCTATTTCCGTTGGAGCGGAAACTCTTGTTACGGCTTGTCCAAAATGCAGGGCGCATTTGAGCTGCGCTTTGCGGGACATGGAAACACCTCTTCAGATCCGTGATTTGAATGAAATACTTGCACAGGCAATTAAATTGTAGCTCGGGGATGGTGAAATTATGGCTTCCAAGGAAGTGCTAATAATAGGTGGCGGTATAGCAGGCATGCAAGCCGCTCTCGATCTGGGTGAAATGGGAATTCAAGTTCATCTTGTGGAGAAAAACCCCAGTATTGGTGGGAAAATGGCACAGTTGGACAAGACTTTTCCTACCAACGACTGCACTATATGAATTCT
This sequence comes from Pseudomonadota bacterium, assembly GCA_043803345.1. Classification (GTDB taxonomy): domain Bacteria; phylum Desulfobacterota; class Desulfomonilia; order Desulfomonilales; family Desulfomonilaceae; genus CAJBEZ01. Next base: position 3,437 of record JAZDKD010000072.1, on the reverse strand, counting down.
GTCACCCAAATTGCTGGATGTCGGTCGACATCCCAAAATTAATGTGCTGGCCTATAGCGAAGTCGTAGATTTCAAGGGTGGAATAGGTAATTTTAGCGTCAGGGTGCGTCAAAAGCCTCGATATATCGACGCTTCAAGATGTACTGCATGTGGAGCCTGCGCGGAGAAGTGCCCCACAAAGGTCCCCAATGAGTTCAATTTTGGATTTGATGACAGAAAAGCCATATACAAGGATTATCCGCAAGGCATCCCATCCGTTTACACGATTGATCCCGATCATTGTAAAGTCATACTTGGAGGGAAGTGCGGGGTCTGTCAGAAAGTATGTCAGGCTAAGGCTGTTGATTATGAACAGAAAGAATCCTTCGTTGATCTCAATATCGCTTCAGTCATAGTGTCAACCGGATACGAACTGTTCGACGCCACTCAGATTCCAGAGTACGGTTATGGTAAAATCCCAAATGTTATTTCATCTCTTGAAATGGAAAGGCTCCTTAGCGCTGGAGGCCCTACAAAAGGTCACCTATCGAGACCTTCTGTCATACATGGTGAGAAACGGCTCAAGGAACTGCCTAAACTGATCAAGAAAGCTGAGAAAGATCAAAATGAAGAACATAAACAGATTCTTGAGCAGGAAATGAAACGAATTGAGGAGCAAGTCCACAAGTATCACACCGCCAAAAAACTCGCATTCATACAATGCGTGGGGTCCCGGGATTTCAGGTTCCACAAGTACTGTTCAAACTATTGCTGCATGCATTCCATCAAGGAAGCCATAATTGCTCGCGAACATGAACATGAAACTGAGTCATACATTTTCTACATGGACCTTAGAACGGTCGGCAAAGGATTCGAAGAATACAAAGTCCGTGGCGCCGAGGTTTCCGGTCTGAAGTATATTAGAGGCAGGGTGGCGGAAATACTTCAGGATGAAGAAATGAATCCGGTTGTCTATTACGAGGATACAGAACAGAGACAGGTTATCGGCATGACATTTGACATGGTCATACTCGCAAACGCGTGTTCCCCTTCAAAAGGAATCACAAATATATCCAAGTTGTTGGGCTTGGAGCTGGATCAAAATCAATTTGTTAAGACACACCCAAACAATCCTTTGGATACCAACGTGCCCGGAATTTTTAGCTGTGGTTGCGCCCAAGGCCCTCTGGACATTCCTGAATCCGTGGCCCAGGCGAGCAGCGCCGCCGCCCGAGCGGCTGAGGTGGTAATGACAGAGGGGCTGCCCATTGCGGTATAGGGAGATTTAAGCGTGAAAAACTCGGTTCAAGACGACGTCCGCGTAGGCGTATTCATTTGCGATTGTGGATCCAATATTGCAGGCTATCTGGAGATGAAGGAACTCGTGGAATTCGCGAAAACCCTCCCCAACGTAGTCTTTGTCCAGGAGAATCTCTATACATGTTCCGAAGGTGGAATAAATGAAATCAAGGTTGCGATCCCTAGAGAAAACCTTAACCGGGTAGTAGTAGCCTCATGTACACCAAGGACTCATGAGCCCCTTTTCATGAGCGCATGTGAAGAAGCCGGACTGAATCCTTACCTATTCGAAATGGCCAACATACGCGACCAATGCTCCTGGGTACACATGCGTGAACGGGAAGCCGGCACGGCTAGGGCCAAAGGTCAGATATCCATGGCTGTGGCCAAGGCTGCTAAACTGAGGGAACTGAACAGGATCCAATTGAGCCTTTCGCATCGAGCCATGGTTATAGGTGGCGGAGTCTCGGGTATGTCGGCGACTCTAGCCCTTGCCAACATGGGTTATGAGGTTGATCTTGTTGAAAAGCGTGACAGACTTGGCGGAATACTCAACGAGTTAAACATGATCCTTCCGGCAAACGAATCACCGGACAAATTAGTGAACAATCTGGCCGGCAGGTTGCAAAATCATCCGAAAGTGGCCATTCACATCAGAGCGGTTGTCACAAAAACAGAAGGTTACATCGGGAATTATGTGGCTACAATCGAGAAGAATGGCTCGGAAAACAAGATTAAGTGCGGGGCCATAATAGTTGCCATAGGAGCTCAGCCTCTCAAACCCGAGGGTTTATATAATTACGACGGCAAGAAAGTTGTTACTCATATCGAATTGGAGTCAATGCTAAAACAGGGTGATGTCCAGGCTAAAAACATCTCGATAATTCAGTGTGTCGGATCAAGGTCCAAAGAGCGCACATACTGTTCGAGAATATGCTGCATGACTGCGGTGAAGAACGCCATACTGTTCAAGGAAGCTTCTCCAGATACAAAGATTACGATATTTTATCGAGACATGCAGATGTACGGCGTCGAAAACGAGGAATTATTCAGAAAGTCAAAGAAACTTGGCGTAAGATATATAACTTATGATCCGATTCGACCCCCCAGCTTTGATGGCGAATCTGTAAGTGTGTACCACTTGAGGATGGGACGGGACATAATTGTTCCAACCGATCTTCTTGTATTGTCTACACCTCTCGTGTCTCAGGACGACGCCTCCGAAATTTCGACAATGCTCAAAGTTCCGGTAAATGAAAACGGCTTTTTCCTGGAAGGCCACGTGAAGCTCAAGCCGCTGGATTTCGCCACAGACGGAGTTTATCTTTGCGGCAACGCAAGATTTCCGTCGACAATACGCGAAGCCATCGCTCAGGGTCTCGGCGCGGCATCCAGGGCGGCTGGCGTGCTCTCCAAAGAAGCTCTTTTCACAAGCGGCATTGTTGCGGACATAAATCCTGAAACATGCTGCGGTTGTCTTGGATGTGTAGCGGTTTGCCCATACGGGGCGATTAATTTCATTGAAAACAGAGGCGTATGTCAGGTCAACAAAGTGCTTTGTAAGGGATGCGGAGGATGCGCCGCTACTTGCCCTTCCGGGAGCGCCAGACTTGATGGTTTTTCCAACCAGCAGATATATGCCCAAATCGAACAGGCGATGGCAGTGTAGAGCCAACTTGTGGCTTTGATTCAGCCCTCCTGTCCGCCTTGAGGATTAGAAATGTCCGACACTCAATTTGAGCCTAAGATTGTTGGTTTCCTGTGCAACTGGTGCGCTTACGCCGGGGCTGACCTGGCTGGGGTAAGCAGGCTTCAGTATCCACCGAACATGAGGACCATCCGAACCTTGTGCTCCGCCACTGTAGGGCCTCATCAGATACTCAAGGCTTTCCAGAAGGGAGCGGATGGTGTCTTTGTAGGTGGCTGACACATCGGGGACTGCCATTACCTGTACGGTAATTACATGACAGTAAAGAGAATGGGATTTATGAAGAAGCTGCTTGAGTTTTCGGGAATAGATCCCGAGCGTTTGACGCTTAAGTGGGTTTCATCGGCTGAAGGTCCAAGATACGCAAAGGTAGTGACTGAATTTGTCGCGAAAATTCGTAAACTTGGTCCTTCTCCACTGGCGTCCGGTGGTACTCTGGACAGAGCTTCAA
>JAZDKD010000071.1:0-2416 GCA_043803345.1 Pseudomonadota bacterium | reverse complement strand
GTTCAAAAACAAAATTTCCGGGGCCCCCGTCGTTGATGAGTCAGGAGAAATTAGAGGAATCATAACAAAAAACGACATGTTTAAGGCAATGATGGCGTTGAGCGGGCTTTCTCACAGGGGAGTCCAGTTTGGATTCTTGTTGGAAGACCGACCCGGTTCAATTAAGGAAGTCACTGATGTGCTTCGTGGATATAACGCCAGGCTTGTAAGCATCCTGAGTTGTTATGAACTTGCCCCCGAAGGTTACCGCAATGTTTACATCAGAGCGTTCAATATTGACAGAGATAACATGAAAAGCATGAAAGAAGAACTCAACAAAAAAGCCAAAATGCTTTATATGGTTGACCATAGGGATAACCTAAGAGAAATATACTGAGGACTTCATGAAGGAGCAAATTCACCTGGCGCTGGGAGATTTGACGAAACTCCACGTGGACGCAATGGTTAACGCCGCCAATAAGAGTTTGCAGGGAGGAGGTGGAGTGGATGGCGCCATACACCGCTCAGCGGGCCCTGAATTACTTGAAGAATGTCGAAAATTGGGAGGGTGTGAAACCGGTGACGCGAAAATTACAAAAGCCTACAAGTTGCCGGCTCGTCATGTTATTCATACTGTGGGGCCAGTGTACCGTGGAGGCTATTCCGGTGAAGCGTTGAAGCTCATGAGTTGTTATCGCCGCTGTTTTGAGTTGGCCGCCGTGAACGGCTTACGGTCTGTAGCATTCCCATCTATCAGCACCGGCGCTTATGGATATCCTCTCGAAGAGGCCTGTCGAATAGCGTTGACCGTTTCGCTTGAACAACTTGCGAAATTCACCCAAATCGAGAGAGTGGTTTTTGTCACGTTTTCTGGGAAAGATCTCTTGACATACGCCAAAAAGCTGATCGAACTTTGAACGCCAGATTTGTAATTAAGAGCCTTCATGTTAACGCCAGATTTGGAGGCTAACAACTATCATTAATCCGAATGCGGCTATCATGGCCCCTGAAATCTTGTTCAGAATTAGTAATCCTGTTGCATTGAGTTTTCCATGAAACAGACTCACAAGACCACTAAGAATCGCCCACCAAAGAGATGATCCGGTAAATACCCCCAGAACAAGCGCTCCACTCATCAATTGTGGATGGGGAGATACTCCTACTGTTCCCGCGGCCGCAAACAGGGCTGCGAAGGAAATGATAGTCAGGGGATTGGTCAAAGTTAGAACCAACGTTGACGCGTAGTTCCCCATGAAGTTCCGCTCAATTGCTATTGTAGTTTTCTCTTTAGGTCTTGAAATGAAAATTCTTGCCCCGAGATAACAGAGAAAGACGCCCCCAGTCAAACGTAAGGCTAGTGAATGGCTGATTAGAAAACTCGAAACGAGAGTTAGTCCAAAGCCTGCTACGGCTCCGTAGAATGCATCGGCGGTGGCTGCCCCCATCCCCGAAACAAGCCCAGCCATCCTGCCGTGAGTCAAAGTCCGTCTTATAACCAACAAGCCGATCGGACCAAGAGGAATTGCTAACGAAAGGCCTATTATAAGACCTTTAATAAAATAGCTTATGGTCATAAACTCATGGGTTCATCCCCCGCTGGGCCTAGCAAGAAACTCTATTTTTCGTAGAAGGCAAAAAAATCTTTGGCATAACCCTGATCGTAACGCTTCATAGTATATTGAAGCTGTTCAGGAGAAAGCCGATCTCTCTTGATGATTTTATTGTTTTCGTCCCTAAAATAAAAATTGCACACTATGTTATGGATATTCGCGTCGCCATGTATGGCCCTTTTGCATCCAGCAAGAACCAAAGCCTTAGCGAGATCTTTGGTGCCGACATGGTGTCCCATGGCAAAAACGATGTTTCCGTCATCTCTGACCCCGAAAGCGGTTCTGTTCGCCAGGAACCAGAACTCATTGTTCATGGTGCTTCTTCCGTCGTTATCAATGAGAAAACCACCAAGACCTATTTCCGAATCATTAATCTTACCATTTTTTAATACCTGATTGACTACCTTCCCATCTCTGACGATTAGATGACGTAACTGACGCGCGTCCTTGACCGACGACACAGGAATGTCGTTTGACCATTCGAGGATATCCACAGAGTCGTCTTTGTAAATGACTAACGTCGCCATTTCTGGCACCATTGGATAGACAACCTGCCCTCTAAATATTGCCCCAGCGCCCCTCGCGTGCTGTTGCATCCACATGGCGTTAGTGATGGCGACAATTCTCGATAGAGATTCCCTGGATGAGGTGTCAGAAACCTGGTATATACCTGGCTCGGTCTGGCCAATAAAAAGTCTGACTTTGACTCGACTCATGTCAAAAACAGCCATATAAACTACTGCATTGGGGAAATCGATGCTTGGCCGGTAAACTGTTTTATGTATGAGAGGGATTCCGTCAGAAGTGGAAGGAGTGTCCTGACTAAC
>JAZDKD010000070.1:0-2690 GCA_043803345.1 Pseudomonadota bacterium | reverse complement strand
AATTTTACGTTGTTTTTCTTTTTGAGTTTTGCCCCAGGGGCAGGCTTTGACGCATACCCCGCATATGGGACTTTCTATAAAGGTTCTCTGAGAGTTTTCCAGGACTCTTTCCAAACACCTTCGGAAATTTAGGGCCTCTTCTCTATCCGAATAATGTGAGTTGGTGTTGACATTTTTGATGGCGCCAACGGGACACGCCTCCGAGCAATATGAACAAGGCCCACACCGGTTCTTTGTTGGACTGTCGGCTTCTATTGGCGCATCAGTCAATATTGTGACGAGCCTGATTCTAGGTCCAAAATCAGGGTTTACAACGAGAAGGCTTTTCCCCTGCCAGCCCACACCGGCAGCAATAGCGACAGCCTTGTGGGAAATGTATGAAGTCCAGTCTTCTTTGTTCAAGACTTGGGAGGCCGGTATCGGGAGGGCTTTGGCGCCACGATCCTGAAGGTATTGAGTAATTCTAAGAGCCACATCATCGAGCAAAGCGTTAACTTTCAAATAGTGCTGCTGGTAAAGTGGTGTAGGCCTATCGTCGATGGCGTCAATAACCCCATGAGCCAGCCTGATTGCAACGCTCACCGCCCGGCAATACCCTTGCAACAAATCTGCGGGACTCGTTGGTATTCCACGAAGATTTTCGAGATCGGCCACTCCTACAACGTCGGCCCCACATTGTTTCGCGTAATCCTTCATTTGTGGACTGTTCAAAATTCCTCCCAAACTTTAAATAAATAAACGCAAAAACTAGCCTCGCGTGACTAACTGTTTTAAATTCCCTGAATTATCCACGGATTGGAATCACACTACTCGACATAAGATCTTAATTAACTTGTCGTGAATCAAAGAGTTTGTAGCCACGATGCTCTGGGCCCAGAGGCCCATGGCTTTTCCGTGCCTGTCCGTCACTTTACCAAAAGCCTCTTCTACAATAACAATTCCCGCTGAGAAATCCCATGGTTTAAGTTTTAATTCCCAAAAACCATCCAGGCGACCACAAGCCACCCAAGCCAGATCAAGGGCGGCTGAGCCTGAGCGCCTGACACCCTGAGCCAGAAGGGTTACCTTACAAAATTCCTTCAGGTTGTTGACACTGGATTCGGCCTTGTCATAAGGAAAACCTGTACCGAGTATACATTTCAAAAGTTCAACGTTTTCGGTCACCTTGATAGGGGTTCCGTTAAGAAAGGCTCCGCCTCCTTTATAAGCCCAAAACATTTCATTTCTAACAGGATCAAAAATCACACCGGCTATGATATCGCCATCTTGCATGAGGGCGATTGAAATTCCGAACTGCGGGTAAGAATGGGCAAAATTTACAGTGCCATCCAATGGATCAACAATCCAAAGGTATTTGGACCCGGTTATTTCAGTTCGTGTTTCCTCGGTAAGGATATCGTGTGAGGGAAATTTTTCGGCTATCCGGTCCATGATGAACTTTTCGGAAGCCCTGTCAGCATCAGTTACTATGTCTATCCCGCTAGCAACGCTTTCTTTAGATTCGACATTGAACCGGCCCTTAAAGTATGACGCTACTATGGCCCCGGCTTTAGAAGCGAGTTCTTTCATGAATCCGACTATTACTTCTGGTTCCAACGATATTGTCATTTAATCATTATCCCAATTTGAAAGATTTTCATGTGTCTCTGTTGATCTTCTCTGTGGTTTTTACCACTGAGATTATTTCCCCATCTGACACCAAAGTCCTGATGGCTTCCCCCGGGGTTAGCGATTGCGCTTCCTTCACCAACGATCCATCACTAACCCTGAACGTAATGGAATATCCTCGATGCATAACCCTAAGGGGACTGAGATTATCCAACTGCGCCGCAAATCCTGAAAGACGTTTTTTGGAATCCTCCAGTGATAGGCGTATCGATCGCTGGAGCCTTTGGTTAAGTTGCTTAAGATCGTCAGACGCCACATTCAGCGTTCTTGCCAAAATTTCAGGTCTTAAACGAACCGACATAATTTCTAGATCCTTGCGGGCCAAAGCCACGATCCTGAGAGCGTTCTTTTTTATCCGGTCCGCCAAATCTTTAAGCTTTAAATGCTCATCCTGAATTTTACGCATGGGCTGCAAAAAGGTCCGGGTGATTTCGTCTAGGGTTTGTACATTTCGGCTAAGACAATTGAACATGCCGTTCTTAAGTCGGGCAACAAGGTGCGAAATGGTGTCCCAAGTCTCCCGATCATCAGGAACCACAAGTTCAGCAGCCGCTGAAGGAGTCGAAGCTCTCACATCCGCCACAAGATCTGCCAGAGTGAAATCTGTTTCATGGCCTACGGCACTTATTATTGGGGTCGGACACATTGCGATAGACCTAACCACGGCTTCGTCGTTAAACGCCCAAAGATCTTCTATGGATCCACCACCTCGTCCTATGATAATGACATCAGCCAGTTTGGAAGCTACAAGTCGATTGAGAGCGTCAATTATTTCGTTGGGAGCTTTTTCACCCTGAACCGACGTCGGGCTGACCACCACGTTGACGCCTGGGGACCTTCTCTGAATTATCCGAATGATGTCACGAACCGCCGCCCCCGTCGCAGACGTTACCACTCCAACGGTCTGAGGTTTCCTAGGTAAACATTTCTTCCGAGAAGCCTCAAAAAGGCCCTCAACGCTCAGTTTGGCCTTAAGCTGTTCCAGGGCAAGCATCAGACTACCCAAGCCGACCGGCTCAAGG
>JAZDKD010000069.1:0-2133 GCA_043803345.1 Pseudomonadota bacterium | reverse complement strand
TTGATCCAGCAACCTGATGTTTATTACCCTGCCATTCAAGAGTTCCAGTAGTCCTCAGGGAAGCGAGAGAATAATGATATGAGGCTGCGCCGGGCTCCGGGCCCTTAACGCTCAATCCTTGTTCGCCGTTGAGAATTGGTTCTTTTTCAGGCGTTAACACGAGATCTACGGCATAGTTTTCACGACTGGCCGTCAAATGAATGAGCCCGTTTTCCCCCCAGAGCTTCCATCCTTTTACCCATACCTTGAGTTGGTCATCCGAGGCTCCGGCCACGTTGAAAATCGAGGTCCCGCCGCGCTCAAAAAACGTGAAATCTTTTTCACTGATATTGGTTATGGAAAGATGGCCCACGTAACCATCCACCTGAATTCGCTGGAGTTTCTGATTTTCAAGCATTTTTGCGAAGGCCCGTTTAAAAAATCCCACATTTCTTATTGATTTCAGGCTGATGGCCAAACCTACCAGAGCAAGATGAAACCATTTCTCAAAGGCCCGTCTGAAAATAGTAAAATGATATGCCCAATCTGTGCCGTCTTCGGAACTCAGCCGCCCAGAAACGTACCACCATTCTGTACCGAACTGCTGGTGCCGGCCATGATCTCTTGGAAATTCAAAGGATATTATGTGATCGGCGCGATGAAGCATATTTTCATTGTTCTTGCTGAGATGATGGAGAATTCTGATTCAAAGCCTTTACATTAAATTTCGGCCGTCACACGTGTAGAGCTTTGTAATCGATCAGGCGGCACAGGCTTACAACAACTGTATACCAACAAGCCCACAACATCTGTTTAATGTGATTCAATGGATTTCTTGACATACTTTCCTGAGTCAGTATATCGAACCTTTGTGATTGGCGCAATAGCGCTTAGAATTGACTGTTTATTAAATTTTAAGCAAGTGAATTAGTCTCTTAGCTGCACTCTCGATTGCCGCCATCTCCTCAGGATACAAGCCCTTAAGGACTATCAGAAGTCCAAAATAGAATACCGTTGAAATGAGGTAATTTACCAAAAGGTTGGCCTCACGCAACGAGTAAGTCACCAATACCATCCCAATTGAAGCCAGGAATGGCTTTATGGAAAGCCGGAGCAGATTAAGCCGAAACATATTCCTCGTTATAAACAGGACCTGGAGACTCAAAAAGGTTAGAAGTGTGCAAATACCTGCCAGCACTGCCCCGAATTCGATGAATTTTGGTATAAGAACATAATTAAGGCTAGTTGCCAGGATCGCAGCGACAACATTGATGGCTAGGTCTATTCTCTGGTAATTTGATGCGATAAGGGTCTGAGCCAAAATTAATATCAGGCTGAAAGGAACCAGAGATGGGGCCATTAACTGAAGGATGAGCGTTGACCTGCCGAATTCGGGTCCGTATATCAGAAAAATGAGCTTTTCGGCTAAAACAATGATCCCTCCGACCAGAGGAAAGCAAATTATGAGCACATAGTGAATGGAAAGTTCCGTTTTGTCTCTGAGGCTTTCCAAACCATGAAGATAGTGTCTCGAGAGAGTAGGCAATATCGCCATAGAAAAGGCTACGGGTACGATTACGCTCAACTGGCTGATTTTTGAAGCGGCGCTGTAAAAACCGACAGAGGCTACACTCGAAAGTTTTGACAGCAGTATGATGTCAATATTGATGTACACTGAGGAGAAAACAGCTATCCCCAGAAAAACGGGAGACTGTTTGACCAGCATAGCCAGCACGCTCTTTTTCGGTTCAAATGATAAAACCCCGACTGCTCTCGAGTAAGAAAACAACAGCATACCCAGACCAATCAACTTGGATATGACTGTTATGGCAGATATGGCTATGATGCCGTAGCCAGCTAGGATAAAAATTGAGCATAGCCCAACTTTAACGAGGTTTTCGGAAAATTGGCCAATGGCTGTAAATTCAGATTTCTCAACACCCAGAAACGCGGACTCAAGGAATCGTGAACAACTTGCCGGTATCAGATACATCGACCCGATTAGCAAAGCCGCCAGCATTTCCCGATCATAGCCCAAGAATCCAACGGTCAGATTCATGGCCGATATCGCCAAAAAGCTTGAAAATAACCCAAACAGTAGCGCATTTACAGTCAGTTTATGGATTCCATCCGCATTGCGCGTGATCTCTCGAA
>JAZDKD010000068.1:0-2743 GCA_043803345.1 Pseudomonadota bacterium | reverse complement strand
GCTTTCCTTCGATTTGAACTATCCGGAATTTCCGGATAGTTGACTCCGGAATCAAATCTCACACCAAAGTTCTTGCCCTGTTCCTGGATTTTTGAGCTGGCTTTACTTTTTCGAAATTCTCCTGGCTCTCACATTTTCGTTATCCAAGTTCAAAGCTCGTCACCCCAAACCACTTCTGCAACGGTAATGTCGGTTCTTTCCTATTATACATTCTCGTGGTCCGAAACACTTCCGTCATACTATAGTCCTCAGCCAACCTTACAGCGTCTGTATTTACTTGAGGCGTGTCCAGATACACGGAGGCGCCGATTTTTACATTTCTCGTAAGAGCGTTGAACAAATGTCTTGCGAAATCTTTATTGTCCGCAAACAGTGGGCCCACTTTAAAACCCTCCCTACATTCCCTGATTACACCGTATGCCGATAGTTTATCACCGTTTATGATTCCGAGAGCCACTGTGTTGGGGCGGCTTGTCCAGCATTTCAGGAAGTCTTTTCTATTGAAAGTAAAAACCTCATGATCATATGCGGCTAGGGTGGCCCAAGGAATGTCGGTAAGACTTGTTATCTCAGGGACAGTGTTGAATTGTTTGTCCTTGATCCATTTGAAACGAAAGTTGGTATAAGCAGGTTTGAACTCCGGCTTCTTATAGGAAACAAGATCTGGTCGGACGCTGTCGAGCCCGATGTTGCGGTTTCCCAGATATTCCAGGCCAGCCTCCCACAGTTGCAATCCATACCCTGTGTTACGGCATCCAGGCTTTACTATATAAAAACCCATAAATCCGTAGGTCTGTCCGTACGCAACAGCAGAAACCATTGCTACGGGAACGTTATCCAACAGTCCCAGGAGAAAGCCATTAGGGTCTGCAGAGTAGAAACACTCAGCGTCATGTTTTCCAGGATTCCAGCCCTCTGTTTCAGCCCAGTCCATGGCGATGTCGATTTCGTTTCGGTTCATCCGGCGTATGGTAAATTTCCCTTTGTTCATATCAATACTCCTGCTCGTCAATATCTAGTCAGTTTAACCCAACAGATGATACCCGAATCTATTTCAGTGGCGGCAATCACAAAATATTTATGGTCAGTCTTTAGTATTATCTGTTTTGGCGTCAATTATTTCGTCAAGCATTTCTTGTAAACGTTTCTTTTTGTCTGGGACCTGTTTCCTGAGTTCTTTCGCTAGTGCCTTGAACTCCTCAGTTTCACGGATTGAATGTCGTTTCTTTTTCTTTGGATCATTCTAATTCATCGACACCGCAACTGAAACCCTATTGAATTAGAAATTTTGGGTGGAACTACACTGGATCGTCTGTTAAGAAAGAATAGTTCTTGGTAATCTACTGAAATCAAGATTAGGATCGGGTTGATAATTAGATCAGTGTCACAGGTTGGCTTAGGTCATTTACCATATGTTATGCGCATATGCAGGCTACGGGTATGGTAAACGATCACTCTCATGATTGTTTCCGGAAAATTGAGATAATTGAGCAATATGACAAATGACCCGTCGAACAAAGGCATGCAAGCTGCCATCCAGCTTCTTTCGGTTTTGTGCCAAGCTCCACTGTTTTTTGTTGCGGTTGACTGCCGGTGATGCCGGAGCGTTATGACTTTTTCGGAGGGATCGAATATGGAATGTTTGATGGATCACATCGTCTTGAATGTGGAAGATGATGAGAAGATGATCTCTTTTTATTCGAAAGTACTTCTGATGCCACCTGAACGGCTGGACGAATACCGTGCTGGGAATGTTCCATTCCCGTCTTTGCGACTCAATGCGGACACAATCATCGACCTGTTTCCGAAAAAAATGTGGGGCTGTAGAAGCGAAACCTTGCGCTTCCCCATGGAAAGCCAGACCTTCCATGGAAGGTTGCGGAATCGATGTTTATCAGATGGCACGCAACAATGGGTTTTCTATTCAGACCCTTCGCGTACGGACCGAAACAAACAATAGGTATTGTTTGATGATGGTCGATTAGGGCTAGCTGAAAAGGCACGGTATAGGTCGTATTTCATGGCGCCGATCTGGTCGGTATTGTAATATCGCTTCTCACATTTGCCGACTGAGTCAACACAGAATCCCACTTGAAAAAACAAAGAGGTAAAGCTCATGAAAACAGCGCTCATAATGATCGACATCCAGAATGATTATTTCCCCGGTGGAAAAATGGAACTCGAAGGAAGTGTTGAAGCAAGCATCTGCGCAAACAGATTGCAATCATTTTACAGAGAAAGAAAACTTCCCGTGATCCATATACAGCACATAAACATTCGTCCTGGATCAACATTCTTTCTTCCCTCCACGGATGGAGTTGAAATTCACAAGAACGTGGCCCCTTTGCCAGGGGAGACAGTAGTTCAAAAGAACTATCCCAATAGTTTTAGGGATACAGCCTTATTGGGTCATCTGGAAAAAGAAGGAATAAAAGATCTCGTCATTGCAGGAATGATGACTCACATGTGTGTGGATTCCACTACCCGAGCGGCATTCGATTATGGTTTTAAATGCACGGTTGTGGCGGACGCCTGCGCAACGAGGTCGCTTTCGTTTGGCTCCAGTGTCATTCCCGCAGAGCATGTCAATGGGGCCTTCCTGGCTGCCCTGAGCGCTGTTTATGCCACGGTGGTCAATACCGAAGATTTTAGCTCAGTCATGATACACGGAGAGCCATGAAGATCTCGTACGTTCACGGTTACGACCCCAGAGAAAACATACGCCTTCAGGATCAGGCTTCCA
>JAZDKD010000067.1:0-4336 GCA_043803345.1 Pseudomonadota bacterium | reverse complement strand
TTTGACGTCACGCTTTACCTATGCGGCCCATTCGCCCCATCGGTAAAGAACCTTATGAGTTGGATCGTTTTTTGAGACGCCTTCCCATTCGCCCTGGCCACACCACGTTCCATTTGGATTATAAACTCTCGGAAAATCTATACAATGGTCGTATTCGTCCAGAACGGCTATGGGTTCAATATGGCAATAATCCTTTCTGGCGCCTTTTTCTAAGAATATACAGTTGCGGCATGTCATTTCTGATTTAGTCATTATTTTTCCCTCCCTGTTCTTAATTTAAAATGGAATATCGTCGTCAACGGGTTGCTGGAATCGAGAACTTTGAACCGGAGCCGGACCTTCATCTATCAACTTCCGGAAATAGATCGCCTGACGTTTGGCGCCGTTTCGCTCCGTCGTCTTGAGGTTAACTTCAACAGTCTTTTCGATGTAATAATTTGCAGTGCTTACAAATGCGCTGATCTTGTCTCCTATAAAACCAATTTTCTGAAGTTCGCTCTTGAGCCATTTCAAAGCTTCCGGCGTAGGAATAAGAGATGCGTATTTCCAAAGATGTTTATTTGCGTAACTAGGCCCAAGAATTTTAAGCTCCCATTTTAACTGAGGAGTGTTGTCTTTTTTACTGTATTCGAGCGAAATGTTAAGTATTTGAGCCGTGTAAACACCGTCAGGAATAAGATCGAAATTACTGTCTTCGACCTCGGCCGCCTCATATAATCTGTCCACTTCAGACCAGTCAACCGACATTTATTGTTCCCTCCACTATTTTATTGCTATTTTCAATTGGACCAAATCTTATCGCCTTTTTAGTTACAAAGGATTCCTGTAAAATGTTGTCAATTAGTTCGGCGTAGGCTTTAGGGGCCCTGGATAGCGCTGTTTTATTAATGCTAATTGATCTAGCGATATCCTTAACGTCCATGCCTCCTAAAACCATTGCGGTTAAAGCTTTCTCGGTGTTGATTACCGGCGTTTCGGTTTCCGCCCAGGCGTATTCACTGTCCCCTACAAAAATCGAACCATTGGCCTTTGACCACGCTTTTAGGTTGTCCCTTATTTTTTTTACAAACCCTTCCAGTTGCATAACCCCTGAAAGACCCGTGTTAACCTCCCATTGTTTAAATTCTGAAGGGTTTTCGGAAATGAGTTTTTGCAATAGAGCCTTCGTGTCGATATTTTCAAGTTTAATATCCATTTCAGCCGCTATTGCAGGTGTGTTCGCCGCTAGTGGACATTCCTTGCCCAGGCAAAAACAGACATCGCCATACCAATTTTCACAGTTTTTCCCCGGATTTGGAGTTGGAGCGGCGTTCTGGATTTCTAAATCCATTTTAAAAAGGTAGTTGAATAAAGGGTTAGCGCCAGGAAGTCCGACGACCTTACTTCTGGACGTGATTCGCATGTTTTCAGATAATTGTTTCTGATGATTGAAAACTTCAATGCTCTTGTCATCATCACTAAAAGTGTAGTCCCATTTTTGCCGGACCCCTTTTCTGCAAAACAATCGGGCGAAGGTAAATTTCTTGCACTCAGGAAAAGCCGCCTTAACTAGGGCTACGTAACCGTGTCGTTCGGTAATGTCGTCATTTATGCTTGCGTTGGTTTTAAGGTCTTCAACGTAAATCGAAGCCTCAGACATGTCGAACCATCCGGTTTCAGGATTTTCCTTTGCGTCAAAAAAAACTACACGATCAAGGTATCCATGAAACATGCCCATTTCATAAGTTAAGCTTGATAGACCTTGATCGGTGATAATAAAATGAGGCTCAAAGAATTGAATACCTCCCGTTCCAATTTCCTCAATCTCAAGAGCTTTCCTGACAAATGATTTTGTAAATGGATATTTGGTTTCACCCATGTCGTTAACGCACATTTTACCGGCAAGAATATCCTGCCAATACTTGTGGGTTTCTTTACCCTGTTCGGGCGCTTCCCTTGGAGGTTCCTTGAGTCTTAAAACCTTGTAAGCGTAAGCCCTCCAGGCGCACTTTTTCATCATTGAATATAAAGATTTTGACCACGGACGGACTTTCATGTTAGATTAATTCCTCTGCTTCCAGGGTAGATAACCCTGCGGTTTTTAGAAAAAGTGTGAGAGTAGCGTCACTTTCGGTAGGTATCTTCGCGGGATCTCCGATTTTGAAGCGGTCACACACAAGGTCTGAAATTATTTGTATCGCCAAAGCTGGGTCTTTGGCGCTTTTTTTGCAAAACGCCACAAACCTCGCCCAAACACTATTAATTCCCTCGCTTTCTTCCGTTACCGGATTTTCTGAAACAGGTTGTTCAATTGGAACCGAAACAGGTGTTTCTTCTGTTGGCGGTTCAGGATTTGGTGGTGGCAAATTTACCTGGACAGGCTCTTTTTGCACGGGGGCAAATTCAACATTTATGGCTTCAAGATCGTTTTTGGCCTGATCCATTTCTTCATTGCTGTAAATGCCGCCTACCTCTTCAGGAAAGGCTTTTCGGAGCGCCTGGGATTCTGCGCATTTAAGCAACATTATGTCCGTTTTCGTTCCCCATAACCCTTGTAACTGGCCGTTGTAGGTTTGGGCGTAACTTTTAAATAAGGCTGTTGCCTGTTGCGGTTGCGGAAAATCTTTATTGATTACCGAAATTGTAGCAGAAATAAGTTCCTTAGTTTCGTTAGGGTCGTATTCCTCGTGAGGGATAACCTGTTTTGAGCCATCTTTTAAACGAATGGTTAATTTTGGGTTAACCTGGCCTCCATAGGTTCCTGATCTGTGAGCAATTAGTCTCAAGCCATCTATTGATGTTTGTTGTATAACGCTCCTTCGACCCTTTTTGTCGGTATACGGGACAAAATAGATTTGTCTTGCCTCGACATCCAAACCTCTGCGTTTCGCTAAACGCCAGGCGACAAGAGCTTCATCTTCGTCAAGATTCTTAAACACCGAGTTCATTAGAATCTTTTTGAGGCGTTCTGGAATGACTAAATCCCCTTCATTTTGGGGTGTGGTTGCCGGTAAATTCAAATTTCAAAACCTCCTGGATTATTTTTAGAAACCTTGTCTTGTGTCCCCCGGTCCCGCCCTTTCATGTCTCGTCTTTGTCACGTCATTGCACGTAAACATCTTTATTCAAACACTTTGGATAAGGAATAAGCTGCCAGAATCAGGCAACTTAATGTCAAAGTGACACTCATAGAATAACTTCTGAATCTATTTCCGGGATATTTGCTAACCATTACCGAGAGTGTTTGAACTTCGATTACTGCTGAAAAAATTGTCAATATGGCCGCAAGAGTAATTATTACCGGGGTTAATGTCATGCGGCTTCCACTTTCTTCGAAGTTTTTCTGAGATACAGTTCATAATTATTACGAACCATGAAAAACGCTCTCAAAATGGCTTCCAAACTGTCCGTAGTACCAATTTTAAATTCCTGAAACAGCTTATTGGCTGTTTCGATTGCCTTCCATTTGGTTAACAATTGAGTGTAGGGCTGTAAACCGGTCAAAGACGGAATTAGCAATGGTATTCCGTGGACCATGTCCATGACTTGCCAGAGAAACTTTTTTTCTGTCAGCGTATTTGCAATTGGATCATGCCGTGGATTCAACCTGAACCGGTATACTGCAAATTCTCTGTCAGGAAATTGGTTGAAAGTTAATTTATACGCTTCCAAGATTTCCTCTCCAAAAAAAGGAACTGGAAGATCTTCTTTAGCGACATCAATCAAAACAAACCCTTCGTTGTTACCCAAGTCCAAATCCCCCTAATATTCCAAGATAATAAGCGTCTATTGCGTGTTTAGATCCTGAAACCCCGTGTTGTTTCGCCACGGCTTGAGCTTCTGTTTTTGAAGCCTGGTTCTTGCTTAAAAAGCAAATATCCCGGCAGTAACCAGATGTGACAGAAACTATTACACCCCTCCCTTCTGCGCTTTTAAGTATTGTGGCAATTTTGAACCGTGGAATATGTTTTACCCATTCCTCAATAATTACCTTGCTGACAAAACCGTTAGCAGCGCTTAAAAGGTCTGTGTAAAAAACCAGTAACTTTTGGCTCAAATCTTTTAATTTGGTCAAATGATCCGAGCCTTCTGGAATAATGGTCCCGTTTTTTAGCCATTTCTGGTTTTGCCAAACGGCGTAACCACTACCGACCATTCCTGGATCAAAGGCAATTTGATAACTGGTGTCGGTCATGCGGCCGACACATTGGTAGAGTGTAAATATCCACGTGCAGAGCACGTGGCTTTCTCTTTGCCCCCCATAGGGGGGCTAAAAGCTTGCCCCCTGAAGGAGGCAAGCGTAGTTGTTCCCGAACGTCGAGTTACAAATGCAGTTGTTCCTCACAACGCTCTTTTT
>JAZDKD010000066.1:0-9452 GCA_043803345.1 Pseudomonadota bacterium | reverse complement strand
ATGGTTCGCTGAAATCGCCGCTCGAGGCGCTGAGCTTGGGGCTGATTTGGTATTGATGGGAGATGACGCAGCGTTCAAAGGCCGAACTTACATCTCACCAGTAGAATTCGAAGAACTAATGGCCCCTCGGTACAAATACATAGTTGACAGGGCCGGGATCCCAGTAATTTGGCACTCTGACGGATACATCACCCCCATCCTAAACACGGCGGTAATATCAGGGCTTGCCGGCGTCCATGCGCTTGAGCCAAAAGCTGGTGTCGATCTTGCGGAAGTGAAGAAGGTTTACGGAAGTAAACTGATTTTGGCTGGTAACGTAGACTGCGGGGAGCCACTAATTCTAGGTGATTTGGAACTGGTAAGACGCGAAGTCAGTCGCTGTATGAAACAAGCTAAGGAGGGAGGCCGTTACATCTTGTCAGACAGCAATTCGATTCATGCTGGATGTAAAACGGAAGCCGTCAAGGAAATGTATCGATATGCCAGAGAATTGGGCCAGTACTAGTGAACTACATGAATAAAATCTGGCTCAGGGGTGCCATATGGAAGAATTGAATCAAATTTATAATAGCGTTCTCATCGGGAAAGCCCCCGAGACAAAGGATCTTGTCCAGAAGGCCGTTTCCGGGGGTCTTTCCGTTGGAAGCATTATCTCAACTATGAATTCGGCCATGGAAGAAGTGGGTCAACGATTCTCACGAAATGAAATATTCCTACCCGAAATGATGGTCGCAGCCCGCGCCATGAAATTCGGCATGGAAATCCTGGAACCTCTCATCGTTGGGGAAGCGAAGGACACCAAAGGCAAGGTACTCATTGGCACCATCAAGGGTGATCTCCATGACATCGGTAAGAACCTAGTCGCAATGATGTTGAGGTCCGCTGGGTTCGAGGTGATCGACATTGGAGTCGACGTGACTAAGGAGCGCTTTCTCGAAAGTATTCAGGCCGAAACGCCTCAACTGTGCGCCATCTCAGCCCTGCTAACGACAGTGTTAGCCAATCTAGCCGAAACAATAGCCTTCTTGAAGGCGTCTGAAGTAGGCGAGAAATGCAAGATCATCATAGGAGGGGCTGCTGTCGACGCCGACTTTGCGGAAAGGGTTGGAGCCGATGGATATTCGGATGATGCGGGAGCGGCAGTGCAAATGGCGAAAAGTCTTGTGGAAAGCGGCATATCCCAGATTTAGCAACGCAACATTAATCTTGCCCTTACAGGAGTATGCGCCCTTTTATGAGATCTCAAGACCCTGGGAAAATCTGCGATAAACTTTGGTACTTGGGACACCCGGAAACCGGGGTCTACTTGTTGGAGGGCCGCAATGAATCGATAATCATCAGCGGTGGCACGAGTTACATTGTGCCGGCGCTGATGCGCCAAATGCGGGAATTTGGCCTCAAAGAAGAGCAGATCCGAAGTATACTGATTCTACACGCTCACTTCGACCACGTCGGGATAGTTCCATTCTTCAGACAACATCATCCCGGGATAAAAGTCTATGCTTCGGAGAGGGCTCGGCAAATCTTGTCAGAGCCCCGCAATATTCTTACTATCAATGATTTCAGTCACCATGTAGCTTCCCGCATGGGTATGAGCCGGGAATTTTCCGAAGGCCACTGCGATTGGCCTGTGGGACTAGATCTGGCAATTGTGAGCGATGGAGACATCATCGACCTTGGTGATGTTGAAATCCTCATACTCAAGACTCCCGGACATTCCTCCTGTTCCATTTCAGCTTATGTGCCGAAACTCCGTGCGCTTTTTCCGTCCGACGGTGGAGGAATCCCTTACAAAGGCACTATAGTTGCGGCGCCAAACTCGAGTTTTAATCAGTATATTGAAAGTCTCAAAAAAATGGAGCCTCTCGAAGTTGAGTATTTGTGCGCAGATCACTTTGGATACATTTACGGGGATGAAGCCGGATCATATTTGCGCCGAGCCATAGAATCCGCATACGCTGAACTTGAGCGTTTTGAAGACATCTATCGTAAAGTAAGAGATATAGACCTTGCGGCGCAACAAGTGGCGTCATCGTTTCTGGCCGAAAACCCGGATTACTTTTTGCCCCTTGAAATCTATCAGGGGATATGCCGTCAGATGATGAAACAGATCTCAAAATACGTGGACGCTTAACTCATATTGCGCTGATGTTTGATAAGCGACCTTATTGTCGTGATCATGTTTTGCTCCAAAATAACTTCCGGCTGCGTCATGAAAGTGTTGCTATGGCATGGCCTGAAAGTAGCTTTGAGAGGTCATTGTGATCATAATAGCGGAAAGAATAAATTCGTCCAGAAAGAGTATAGCCCAGGCTATCGAAGCTCGGGACGTCGAATTCATCCGAAGCGAAGCCACGCGTCAGGAGGATGCCGGCGCTCACTACATAGACGTCAATGCAGGCAGTATGGTCGGAAAGGAAATCGAATGCCTGAATTGGCTGGTCGATACGGTTCAGGACGTTACAAATTTGCCACTCTGTATCGACTCACCAGATCCACACGTTATCAAAACGATACTCCCGAAAGCCCGCACTACTCCCATGATTAATTCCGTCACGCTAGATCCGGATAGGCTCGATGTAGTGCTGCCGCTGGCTGCAGACCACAACGCAAAACTGATCGCTCTGTGTCAATCTCCCGACATACTCGCAGAAACTGCTGAGCAAAAGGTTGAACTCGCTTCAAAATTGGTGGAAAAGGCCACAATCGCTGGCGTCCCTATCTCAAATCTCTACATTGATCCTTTGGTCTATCCGCTTTCGACCTGTCCTCAGTCCGGAGAAGCGACATTAGAGGCCATGGAACGCATTATGGCTATGTATCCTGGCGTACACACCGTGTGCGGACTTACCAACGTTTCATATGGTTTGCCCAACAGGAAGTTGGTGAACAGAACCTTTCTTGTCGCCTGTATCTGTAGAGGACTGGACGCGACAATTATGGATCCCACTGATAAAGAGCTTTACGGAGCCATGAAAGCCGCCACAATGGTCATGGGGCAAGACGACTACTGTATGGATTTCATTACGGCTCATCGCGAAGGAAGGCTGGAATGATACCCTCCCTTTCCAGGCGGTAAGCACGTATGAGATGGCAATAAATCACCGGTGTAACCGCCTATTGTAAGTCTACGGATATAGAGTTATTTATGTGTCCGACTTTGCTCATCACTCGACACAAAGAGATACCGATGAAACAGTGTTCTTATACAGTCATTAGGCCTCCGAAAAGCATGTCTCACAACAATCGTAACTCACATATTTGTTTTGTTGTCGCCCGATCCAACTCCGGTCTATGACTTTCACCAAAACTTTATGTTTAGAACCCAACGACTCAGTTGGAAGCAGCGTCTCGAGCCTATTGTCCTCCCTTGGATTTTCCCTACGTTCAGACTGCGGGGGGAGGGGATTGTGCGGAAAGTGCCGGGTCAAGGTCAACCCTCCAGAGAATTGCTCAAGCTTGACAGATGCGGAACTCGAAATCCTGTCACAGCCAGAAGTCACAGCAGGAATCCGTTTGGCCTGCCAGGCCTGTGCTACCGACAAAATTGAGGTTGTCATTCCCGAGGGTTCAGTCGAGACCGACTTGGAAACAGCTAAAACTATTACAGCATCCACATTTGAGGTCTCGCCTATTGTCAGACGTGAAGTTGTGACCCCATGTGTGCACGATTCTGGTGAACGTTCCTCCCTTGTCTCAATTCTCAAGGATGAGCTCCCGCAACTTCGCTATGATATTTCCCTCGAACCAGGCACATTCAGGGAACTAGCGCTTCATTTTTCAGAAACACATCCTTTCACTTTGGTAGTCCACGGGGCAAAGGGTATAACTGCTGTATTGCCGGGCTGTCATAACAAGAGTCTCGGGTTCAGCGTGGATTTAGGAACTACTACATTGGCGGGATATCTCTGCGACCTTAGAACGGGTAAAATACTTTCTACTTCCAGTTCTTCCAACCCGCAAATGGAATACGGCGCAGATGTCATCACTAGGATTGCTTTCGCTTCCCATACTTCCGGGGGCGTTGACCTGCTGCAACGACTCGTGATTAATCAAATCAATTCCCTTCTTCTCACATGCGTCAGATCCTGTGGCGCTGCAACTTCGGATGTTGATGAAATTGTCATAGTGGGAAACTCTACTATGCAACATCTGTTTTGCGGATTGAACCCATACTCTTTAGGAATATCTCCTTATCGTCCCGTTACCCACTTGGCGTCAGATTGGAGAGCCTCCGATCTTGGCCTTAACGTGAACCCATTCACTAACGTTCATGTTTTCCCGGTGATCTCAGGGTTCTTGGGTGGTGATTGCCTTGCCGCCATACTGGCGGACCGGCCATACTTGAGAAATGAGACGACACTTCTCCTTGATTTAGGAACAAATGGCGAAATCATCCTGTGCAATGGGCCGAACCTCTGGGCCACCAGTTGCGCAACGGGCCCGGCATTCGAGGGAGCCCACATTACCTGCGGGATGAGAGCGGTTCCAGGAGCAATCCACTCTGTAAGAATAAATCCTGCCAATTACTCTGTCAGCTATGATTTTTTTACTGCTCCAGGGATAGATGCGCCCCAAGGAATCTGCGGGTCTGGGATCATTGATACGGTGGCGGAAATGCGGCGGGCAGGTGTCCTTTTGCCTGGTGGTCGATTCAATGAAGGTGTTCCTGGTGTGAAGTCCGACTCTTCGGGTGTAGGAAGAAGTTTTGTCCTGGTTCCGGCCGAATTGTCGGCTACGGGATTACCAGTCGAATTGACCTTGAAGGACGTGAGACAGATACAGCTGGCCAAGGGAGCCTTGGAAGTAGGTTTAAAGTTGCTCATGAAATCAGCGGGAATTGAAAACGTAGACCGCCTGGTTCTCACCGGGGGCTTCGGGTCAAGTTTCAATTGGAAGAATGCGGCAGCCATTGGCATTTTACCGGCCAGTATTACAGACCGCCATGTGGAGTCCATAGATAACGCCGCCGGTGTCGGAGCCGTGGCTGCATTGTTAAGCGAAAATCTGAGGAGCGAAGCCGTAAGGCTCAGCACCCGCATCAGGGCCCTGGAACTTAACGATGATGCTGAATTCACAACTGAATTTCCGATGTCAGTGGGTTTTCCTCTGCTACAAGGGGAAACGGAGAAATAGAGGTGTGAGGCAACTGTTTAAGTCGTTAAGTAGGGCAATAAACTGTATCATGCAGATTTTTTATATCCTTCCGAACGACATCAACGACAATATTTCCAACTTCGATCTTATGTTGATCTGTCTTCACCTTGATTTTCCACTATCTCAAAAATGGTTTCCACATATACACTTGAAGTCCCATCAATCTCTATCAAAATCATAAATTGTCCGGGTGGGAGAGCACGACA
Source organism: Pseudomonadota bacterium (assembly GCA_043803345.1). GTDB lineage: Bacteria > Desulfobacterota > Desulfomonilia > Desulfomonilales > Desulfomonilaceae > CAJBEZ01. Next base: position 4,089 of record JAZDKD010000066.1, on the reverse strand, counting down.
AAACAGGAATTTCAGTAAATGAAAACTGGCGGAGTTTTCTCGACTCCCCTGTTAAACAAATAAGGGAAGAGCGCATGTCATCGGACCAGTCTGTGATCGCCCTTACTCACTCCGTGGAAATGTTGGGCCTCCGCATTCAATACCTACAGTGCATGATAACCGCCCTGGCCGGGGCACAAATAGTTAACGATCGCGATTTTCTGAAATCCGGGTCAGGAATCAAGTCGGACAATCCGGCCAGGGATTTAAAAAATTGATGAACGTAAATACCTTGGAATTGACTACCACGGCGACTTTGAAGGTGCTAACATGACAGAAATAGGGGAAAAGCAATTGCTTAAATTTGCGTCGTTGCATCCGTATTCTTTTCTGATTATGGAATTCGTAGGAGGTCAATAATGAGGAATCATTCGCGATTTTACCTATTGGCCGTATTTATGGTTTTTGGTGCTGTTGATTTACCTTGGGCGCAAGACATGACCAAAGGAGAGGCGCTCTACAGGCAGGCATTCCAGATTGACATCAACGCTCAGTCCAAACGGGACTTTGAAACGGCTCTAGACAAGTACGAACAATCGCTAGAAATATTTGAAAAAGCCAACTCACTGGAATGGCAATCCAGGGCCATGGATGGGATGGGATGGATTCTTCAACTTTTCGGAGATAATTCCAGGGCAAAAGATTTGTACTCCAAAAAGCTCAAACTGGCCGAAAAACTCGGCGATGACCCGTCAAGAAGTCAAACGCTATATGCGTTGGGTATCTTGAATAAGGATCTGGCCAACTACTCGAAAGGGAGCGAATTTTTCAACCTCGCTCTTGTTGATGTCAAGAAAGGCGGAAACAAAAAAGCCGAAGGCGCAATCTACAGTGGTCTGGGAACAATTTACAAAGAAACCGGTGATTACCCCAAGGCTATCGAAATGTTCAACAGATCTCTCGAGACTTCCCAAAAGAATCAGGACTCTTTCGGTGAAACGATAGACCTATTGAATCTCGGCAGGCTCTACATGGACATGGGATATAAAGATGAGTCCTTGAAATTCTTGATGTCGCATATGCAGGTCCTTACCAAACTGGGCCAGACTTTAGGCCTTGATATGGCGCCTCAGGGCATTGCCGCAACATACCTGGCGATTGGCAATTATTGCAGGGGATTGAACGCTGATTCGGGAACTCGCGAGATAAGGCGGCAATTCACGGATGTTTTTGTTGAAGACATGTGTCTAAACACCTTTTCGCTTCGAGGACCCCAGGGGAATAGTGTTCTCTATCAGAGACTCGGAAACCTGAATCAGGCTCTTGCCACATATAAATGGACAATAGACCTTCAGAAAAAGTTAGGGGATCTCGCCGGACAGTCCATGACTCTCAACAATATCGGGTTGGTTCACAAGACCAGGGGCGACTTCCCCAAAGCTGTGGAGTGTTTTGAACAAAGCCTCGAAATCTCATCCAGAGTTGGCGCCAGATACGGCAAGGCCATTACGTTAAGTAATATGGCGAGTGTTTACGCCAAGTGGGGCGAAGCTCAAAAAGCGAAAGACATCTTTGAGCAGTCACTTATCCTTAAAAAGGAAATAGGGGCCAAGGCCAGTGAGGCCTACAATTATATGGATCTCGGGGATTTGACGGAAAATCTCGGACTGCACCGGGAGTCTCTAAATTATTACGAAAAAGGCTACCGGCTCCATGAACAATGTGGACAGCCTCTGGCTATGGGCGATGCGGTGATCCGTCAGGGATCAGCCCTGATCAGCATGGAAAGATATGAACAGGCGCTTCCTAAATTGGAAAAGGGGTTGTCTCTGGTCAGGAACGCCAAAGGTCATGAAAACTGGCCATGCGACATTATCGGAAACCTGTATTTGGATCTTGGGGAACTTGATAAGGCCCAGCAATATATTATGAAAGGTGGATATTACTCGTCATTGGCGAGACTTGCCCTTGCAAAATCTGATCTCCAGACCGCACAGGTTAATTACGAATCGTTATTGGAAAACAGCGATAAGGATGGAAACGCCAATAACATTTTCATCGCCCTAACAGGATTGGCGATGGTAAGCGAAAAAAGAGGAGATTTGCTCAAAGCGCAGGCCCTTTATGAAAAGGCGATGAAGCAGACTGAAGAGCTGAGAGCCGGCTTGTTGCCTTCTGAGAGAAGAAATTTTTACGACGTTAAAATTGGTGGGTTCTATCGGTCTGAACCTGCAAAAGGCCTTACAAGAGTCCTCATGAAACTGAACCAACCCATCAAAACCTTCTATCCTAGCGAAACCATAAAGGCACGAGCGTTTGCAGACAATATTGCCGTCAAATATCTGAACGACTTCGCAGGGGTCCCCAAAGATGTTCTGGTTAAAGAGGACATTTTGGTGTCTAGGCAGGCTGCTCTGAGGAAAAGGCTTCTCAGTCTGGACAGGGCTACGGACAAGAACGAATGGCAAAATACCGTTAATGAGATAGATCAGGCCCAGGCAGATTTGAAGGAGTTCACCAAATCTTTGTGGGACAACTATCGTCCTTACGCACAAATAAAATATCCTCGACCTGTGTCTCTTGAGCAATCGGCCCTCGGCCCCAGGGAGACAACTATCATCTTCGATGTCGTAGGGGAAGGTGTTGGCGTCAAACTGATCAAGGGCAAAAAGCTGGTCGATTTCTATTACATTGAATGGACACAGTCAGATCTCGAAAATGACGTCAGGCGATTCAGGAGATCGTTTGATACCGCAAAGTTGAGAGACTTTGATGTCGATCTTGGAAAAATCCTGTGCGAAAAACTATTGGGGCGGGCCCTGACTCATGTTCCAAAAGAGACGGTAATCACTTTGATTCCGGATGGAATACTATCGATCCTGCCATTTGAGGCATTGGTAATGACCGGCGCACCCGAATGGCGTAACGGACCATGGGGGGATTTCCCTTCCGGAATTCGCTACGTGGGCGATTACTATCCGATAAGTTATAACCAGTCCCTGACTTCTTTGACGCTCACGAGAGGAGCTGTTTCCTCATTGAAAAAGGGCGGGTCCCGCTTGCTGGTAATGGCTGACCCTGTTTTTCAGTTGAATGATAAAAGAGCGCAGGTGTTTGATCAACAAGGGGCGGTTGGACCGTCTGACGAATATTTTAAAGTTATGGCCGCAATTGAAGATTTCGATGGTGGATTTTTTAAGTTCGACCGTCTCCCCGAAACTGGCGTGTTAGCGCAAAATCTAACTCAGATATACAAGGCCCAGGCAGACGTTTTTACAGGAGTTAAAGCGAGCAAGAAAGTTCTTATCGAAGAAGTGGCGCAGAGAATCGATCAATACGACAAAATGGTTTTTGCCACCCACGGGCTTTTCAATAATCGCCTCCCCGGTGTTTCCGGTCCTTTTCTGGCTCTATCCATGGTCCCGCCCGGCTCCGATGGCTTCTTGACTGTGTCGGATGTAATGGCTCTGAATATGAATGTTTCAATCGTCGCCTTAACCGCTTGCCAGACTGGTTTAGGCAAGGATCAAACAGGAGAAGGCGTAATGAGCATCGGCCGGGCCTTCCAGCACGCAGGGGCGAAATCGGTTCTAATGAGCCTGTGGTCGGTGGCCGAGAAGTCTTCAGTGATACTGATTGATAGTTTTTTCCAGAATCTAAAAGGAGGCAGTGACAAAATCACTTCGCTTGAAATTGCCCGTAAAAAGCTTCGGGATCAGGGTTTTGAGCATCCATTCTTTTGGACCCCATTTATTCTTGTAGGAGAAATCAAATAAACTCATGCAAAAGCCCGAATCGATTCAATTCTTCCTTATGATAACGCCACAGAGGTATAAATCCAAAAATGTAACACTTTCAGGCGACCCATTCCCATTCTGATAGTCGATGTTTGCGTTTTCTACTATTACCAACGCCATCTCGCTTTAGGCCGTCAATTTGTAAAGACTCGAAAAGCTTTTTGTATATGACATTTCCATTTCCTGAGCAAATCCTTGATCGCTTCCAGATCGGAACGTTCAGACCAAAACTTCAATGTCCTCGGTAATTTTTAAGGTTTCACAGAGGTGACCAGTCTGCCCTCTTGGTTCCTGACTATACCTCGATCAAGAA
>JAZDKD010000065.1:0-5545 GCA_043803345.1 Pseudomonadota bacterium | reverse complement strand
TGGAATAAGTTCAAAAAGCGATCATTCTCGGTTCCCGTTGATTTGATCGAAAAAGAACGTGAAGAAATTGAATCTTTTTTGACGACGAGCGCTGTAAAGGAATCTCTGGATTCATCCAGATTGTTCCTTGTGACTACCGATAATGAGATTCTTGATAACGTCAACAAAGAGTTCATGATCAGAGGAATCGAAACGATAAGGGATTTTGTTAAAAAAGCCAATTGACCGGGGGTTGAATCAGAATCATCAAATCACAGTTCAATCCAACCCCGTGGAGATTAACACCTGGGTGTGCGTTTCACGAAAGGAGAGCAATCGTGGGAAACTATTGGAACCCTGAATTTGATACAATGCCATGGAAGTCGCTGCAAGACTATTGGCTGGAAAAAATGAGAGCCCTAGTCACTCATGTGACGTCAAACTCCGAATTTTATCGCAATCATTTGAAGAATTTGCCCGGCATTTCGTCTTTTGATTCACTCACCGAGATGCCCCAGATGACGAAAGAACATATACGAAAGGCTCAAATAGAGGGAACTGGCGAACTTCCCCTGGGGTCGATTCAAGTAGCCAAAACCGAAGACATCGTGCAAATCATCTCTTCTTCAGGAACGACTGGGCGACCAGTCTACTATGGTATCACTCGCAGAGACCTGGAATCGTGGCAGGATGCCCTCGCCAATTTTACCTACACCGCAGGAATTCGCCAAAACGATATAGTGGCTCATGCGGTGGGAACCCCGATTTTCGCCGGAGGTGAACCATACTTCGGGGGAATGAGGAATTTAGGGGCTACCGTCGCTTGGGCCGGAGGTTTAACTACGCTCAGGCTCCTTGAGACCATCCGGAATCTCCATTGCACTTCAATCCTTGGAACCACTTCGTTCGACATTTATCTGGCCGAACATTGCGAAGAGTTTATAGGGATTCCTGCGAAGAAACTGGGCGTCAGGAAAATACTTGGCGGAGGCGAATCCGGCCTCGGCGAAGATTCTATCCGACGAAAAGTGCAGGAACTCTGGGGAGCCGAAACAGTTCGGGAAATTATGGGACTGGCCGATATCATGCCGGGCATGTGGGCGGAATGCGAGTGCGAAGCGGGCATGCATTTCACTGCTTCGAAATATGTCATGGTTGAACTAGTTGATCCGGATACCGGTAAACACCTCCCCTGGGAACCAGGCGTTTGTGGTGAACCCATTTATACAACGATTCTGAGGGATGCCACCCCGATCGTCAGGTATGCGTCGCACGATCGTATACGTGTGGAGGCGAATACTTGTTCCTGCGGTAGAACTGCGCCAAGGATTCGCTGCATTGGACGGGTTGACGATATGATGATTTACAAGGCCATGAATGTATTTCCGTCTGCAATACGGGACATTATTGTAAGGAATTTTGAGTCTTTTACCACCGGATACGTTCAGGTAGTCAAGGATAAGGCTGAACAGGTAAGATTTGACGACCCGATACCTGTCGATGTCGAAGCGGACCGGTCATCGGTAGATGCGCAAAAGCTCAAGCGGGATATCGAAAATAAGGTAAGAGAACTGCTGACGATTCGCATCAACGTGACTCTGGTTGAGCCGGGGGCCATAGGAAAAACAGTGGTCTACAAGACGCCGCTGGTAAGGGTTCGTGACAAATAGCCCGCTTCATACCAAGCAACGGGAAAACATTCTGGGATTTTGAACCGGACACTAAAAACCAGTCTCTCAAGGCATGTTACCCAAATGGAGCCGTCAGGGAACAGTAATCCCTGGCAAGCTCCCTTTCAGTTTCTCAATCTCTCTCTTCGGTCCCGATAATATTTCCGTCGCTGTCCCGTATGGTTTTTCCGCCATGTCGGTCGTATTCCTCGGTCCGGGTGATATTCCCGTACCGATCACGAACCGACGTGTCATCCCCATACCTGTCTTTTGTTTCTACGATATTTCCGTAACGGTCCCGGACGATTACGCCTCGATCAGAGGCCATACTAACTACTGTTGCCAGTGCGACAATAATGCAGGTGAATATTATTTTCATCTTGCGCCCCCATTCTTACGGTTACATATTTCCAACTCTGGTTTTCCCCTGTTAGACGCGACTGATGATACAACAGCGGTCACACGATTTGTAACAATTTTCTTACTCATGCGAATCCCTCCTAATGTACTATTCGGCCATAAAAACCGCCGATTTTTTCAATCTATTTCGGACGTGTGTCAAATAAGGACACATATCCCCAAAAAAAATGTCGGATGAATTTTTTCACTCAAATGGCTTTATAAAAAAAAATAAAAAATTTCCATAACGTGTGTCCCCATTTGACACACATGACCTCTACACTCGAATAAGTCAGGCGAAATAGGAGGACACTAAATGACCAAAAATGGACAACAGTGCGGTTTGTTGGCTTTCTTTGGCATCTATGAGACGGAGTCTCATGATGGATATTGAACAGAAACGGTAATCAAACCAGAACCCTCAATCTGAGGTGTTTTGAAGCGATAAGATCGGCCAATATGAAAAATCAAAGGAGTTAGTCCAAACATGACTGTGAAAAGGATTGGAGCTTCACTAGACTCAGCCGATAATATAATCACAAAAATTGTATTACAAAAAATCCTTTTAATATTCGGTAAAATTTGTCACATTCAAACGGTTCATTCTCACAATCAATCACTACGGATCATTCGGTCCCTTCAAAGCGAAACTGATTAACAGCTGTTTCATTATCTAGAGTAGTCGGCTTCCTGGCTTGCTAACCTTGTTAATGGTAATGCGTAGGATATTCAGCGTCACAAAGTATTCACTGCCTGATCAATCAAATTAGGCGGTTACTGGGACGCAAAGTCCGAGCCAGAGTGATCGCATCTACGTCCATTTTGTGATTTCCGCACAAGCAAAAGTCCCTTTTATGATAGATCCTCCCAACTTTCCCGTGCCGAGACCGGCCAATGTAACGCAATGGAGTCCAATGTTGTTCGAGTCAAGCTCACGGTCATAGCCTAACAGAGCAGTCTGAAAAGACCTTCTTAAACTTCGCGCCCAAGACTAACGAACGTTATTTTTAATTACCGGTTTGGCGATTCCCTAGTTCCAAAAAACTTAACATCTATTCCCACAGCTATGGTGTCCAGATCAACATGTTATTGGTTCAGTTCTCGGAGCGTTATCATTACAAACGAGAAACATCGGACACGTTCTGCCAGGCATGACGGGGGCGAATCTTTATTTTGAACAAGGCACAATAATTCGGGCGCTTTTCTGTGACGCGTTTAAGATTCCGGAGCGCAGGCTAAGATTTTAGGATTTGTTGTTTAGGAAAAAGTCAACAATTATTGCATCGTGAACTGTAATATAAATTCTGGCCGCGATCGAAAAAAAATTGATGATTTGTAAAAAAAATGCTAGACAAGACAGAACCTTCTTTGCACTTTTTTCTTGACATGGGGTGAACAGAGATATAATTTCAAAAACGAACATTCGTTTGCTGTTTTAATTGAGGTAAATATTGTGGTGTTGGGGCCTTCCAAGAAATCCAATACAAGGCAATTAATACTTGAAAAAGCCACGGACCTCTTTTTCGAGCAAGGATTCGCTTCAGCGTCAATAAGAGACATCGTTGGAGCTGTTGGAGTTACAAACTCCACCGTATATATCCATTTTAAGGACAAAAATGAAATCCTTTATATAATTATAGATGAAATAGGCACAACTTTAGGAGGAGTTCTTCGGGAGGCTATTCGGAAGTCGCACGATCCGGTGGAATGTCTGAGGAACATGATTTTCGCTCAAGTCTGCTTGGTAAGGGAGAAACGCAAAGAAATAAAGATTTACATGGAAGACCAGTTTCAACTGCCCAGGCCACTACGAAAAAAGGTTCTGGAGCAGCACCGTGCAATTTACGAGGTCTACTACAATAAATTCAGCGAAATACACGGGGAAGGCTTGCTTAAGGATATTGACCAAACCGTTATGACTTTCTGTATTTTCGCCATGATGAACTGGGCTTACCGATGGTACCATGAAACTGGACCTCTCTCAATTGAAGAGATTGCTGATGACATTATTCGCATACTTTTTACTGGTGTTTTGAATGATGCAGCGCTTTCTGAAAAGAAAGTATCCAGCCTGAGCAACAAAGGAGGTAAGACGTCGTGGAAGTAACTCTCTTTTTTTACCCAAAGCCAGAACGAACGGTCGTAAATAATGAATGATCTGTTGATCAAGAATGTTGTGGAATCTGTCGCAGTGCTTCAATTGAACCGTCCTCAGCAGTCCAATGCGCTGAATAGCGATCTGTTTATTAGTCTGACTCAGGAATTGAACGAAATTCGATGGAATGATGAGATCAAGGCGGTGATTATTACTGGCTCAGGTCAAAAAAGCTTTTGCGCTGGGATTGATTTGAAAGAAAGAGCGAATAAAGGTAAAGCCGTGGTTCTCTCGGAGAGAGAAAGAATCATAAGGCCTTTTTATTTAACTTTGGGAAATTTTCAAAAACCAACAATTGCTGCTCTAAACGGCGTTGCACTTGGTGGAGGTGCCGAATTGGCTCTAACCTGCGATCTGAGAATAGCCTCGCCGAAGGCTAAGTTCGCACAAAGCGAGATCAAGTGGGGCATGATCCCTTCGTGTGGGGCCTGTCAGCGATTGAGATTGATCGCAGGCATGGGAGTGGCCAAGGACATCATACTTACTGGCCGGACGCTGGAGTCGGAAGAAGCCTACAGATTGGGAATCTATAACCGCCTTGTGCCAGAGGATCGTCTCATGGATGAGGCCATGGACTTGGCAGGATTGATTAGTGGTAACCCTTCTACTGCGTTGGAGCAGGCCAAGAAGGCCCTCGACTTAGGCGCTGACCTAACTAGGTCCTTGGATTTTGATTTCGAATTATCGAAGCAATGTTTCTTGTTGGGCGATGCCCTTGATAGGCCAAAGAAGTTCTAAACTGAGGTGTCCATGATAGGAGCATGCAGATGCATCTGAACGATATTGTTGTTGTCAGCGCATACCGAAGTCCCATGGGGTTGTTTGGAGGCAGCTTGAAAGAGTTGACCGTCGTTGATTTAGGATCTCAGGTAATACGCAAGACGTTGGAGAAAGTTAGTGTTTCTCCCGACATGGTTGACATGACTGTCTTTGGTAATTGCCGCCAGGCAGGTAACGGAGTTAATCCTTCCAGAACGGCCGCCGAGCTAGCAGGGATTCCCACGGACCGCTTCGCCCAAACAGTTAATTGCGCCTGTCCCACGGGAATTAAGGCCACCATCATCGCTTCTCAGGATATAAGACTAGGGGACGCTGACATCGTAGTCGCAGGTGGTATGGAGCACATGAGTAGCATTCCTCACCTGATTATGGGTCACCGCTGGAGCGGGTTTCGTATGGGGAATGTGACGATAATGGACGGGTGGTACGACACGTTCGACAGAATTGCGAATTCATACATGGGCGAAACAGCGGAAAACGTAGCCCTAAAATACGCTATTTCGAGACAAGATCAGGACGCATTTGCCTTTCAAAGTCATATGAAGGCTGCTAAGGCCAGAGC